>JANPKC010000201.1:0-8252 GCA_031425855.1 Actinomycetes bacterium
GGCGCGGCGCAGCACGGCGCGGATCCTCGCGATCACCTCGCGGGCGCTGAACGGCTTGACGACGTAGTCGTCGGCACCGAGCTCGAGCCCGACGACGCGATCGGCCTCCTCACCCCGCGCCGAGAGGATGATGATCGGCACGCTCGAGGCGGCCCGCAACTCCCTGCAGACGTCGAGCCCCGAGCCGTCCGGGAGCCCGATGTCGAGCAGGACGAGGTCGGGGCGAACCGTCCTCCCCTTCGCGAGCCCCTCGGCGACGGTGTGGGCGATCTCCGTGTGGAAGCCGTCGCGCTCGAGCGCCTCGGCGAGCGGCGTCGTGATCGACTCCTCGTCCTCGATCAGCAGGATCGTCCGCTTCGTGTGCGCCATGGGAGAAGTGTGCCCTTCACGGTCGGAGGGAGCACGGGGGCGCCCCATGGGAAAGGCGCCCCCGCGTTCGTCGACCCCTAGCGGGCGACGAAGCTGCCGCTCATGCCCTTCGAGCGGTGTGAGCCGACGGCGCACCAGAACGAATACTTGACGCCCTTCTTCAGCGTCGCGGTGAGCGTCGCCGCACCCGCCTCGCCGATCACGCGCGTCTTCCACGTCTTGCCACCGCCCTTGAGCCAGAAGTCGTGGCCGTCGTCGCCGGCGTTGCGGATCACGAACTTGACGACGCCGGGCTTGGGCTTGGCGGAGAGCCGGATCGAGTAGTCGACCTCGGTGACGCGGACGCTCTGCGCCGTGGCGGCACTCTGTGCGACCGCCGCGAGCGAGAGGGCCGCGACGAGCGTGGCGACCAGGCTGAGCAGGATGAGCTTCATGTCTGTGTTCTCCTCGGATGGTTGTGGTGAGCGGTGGACTAGCCCTTGCCGCTGTTGGAGCCGGAGCGGTCGTCGCTGTCGTCCTCGCCGTCGTCGTCGGAGCCGCGGCCGGAGCGGTCGTCGTCTCCGTCGTCGTCACCGTCGTCGCTCGCGGCGGCGCCGCCTGCGCAGCGGGGGTCGTTCGCGTGCTCGGCCTCGTCACACGGGCCGGAGACGTCGCCGGGACCGTCGTCGTCAGCGGTCGTGACCGCCGGGGCGGGTGCCGGTGCCGGGTTGCTCGGTGCCGGGCTGCTCGAGCCGGAGCAGCGAGGATCGTTCGCGTGCTCCGCCTCGTCGCAGGGGCCCGAGACGTCGTTGACGTCGCCGGTCGTCGTGGCGGCGGTCGTCGCGGCCGACGTGGTCGTGCCGACGGTGTCGGTCGCGGCGGGCAGCGACACGGTGCGGGCCGGGTCGGAGTCGAGACCGGACGCGGCGGCGTAGCCGCCGGTCGCGATCACCCCGGCGCCGACCAGGCCGATCAGAAGCTTGGACATCATGCGATTCCTCCTCGTTTCGCTCATGGGAGGAGGATGCCCCGAGCCCTCCCAGCGGCCGACCAAGCCAAGGGAAGGAGTTGGTAAAGCCCCGCTACGGGTTCAGCCGTGCGGCGTTTCGCTACACTCCCGCAGCGCCACGGCCCATTCGTCTAGTGGCCTAGGACACCGCCCTCTCACGGCGGCGGCACGGGTTCGAATCCCGTATGGGCCTTCCTTTCCAGCCTCACCCGACGCGAACGGCTTGGTGCTGCCAGTCTGGCGTGCCCGAGCTGCCGGGGAACTGGGCGTCGTACGCCGACCCCCCATGCAGGTCGCCGCGTATGCTCGACGACCGTGGCCTCGTTCAACGTGCTCCTGAGCGGAGCCGCACAGCACGTCGAGCTCGACAGTGCCCCACAGCCGGGTAAGACCGCACTCCTCGGGGACACCCTGGCTCGCGTCGACGAGGTCACGACGGGAGCGGACGGCAAACCGCTCGTGATCGCCGAGCGCGTCGCCGTCGGCCCGCAGGTCGCCACGTTCGTGATCGCGGTCGGGGGGCGCCAACCACTCCACCGAAGCATCAGCGGCAGCAGCGCGGAACCGCTTCTCCACCTCCTGATCGCGGAACGATCCCCGGAGGCGATCGCGCTCGCGGTAAAACTCGTCGACGCGACCCAGCTGCCGACGCCGACAACCGACGTCCAGGTCAAGATCGGCGAGGACGACGCCCTCCTCCGGGCGCTCGACGAGATCCGAGAGCGGGACGGAGCCCTCGACCAGCCTCTCACGGCCCTCTACAGCGGGCTCCGCGCCAAGCTCGACGCGGAGGGATAGACACCTGCGGCCCCGAGCGGGGCGCTCGTCCGGCTCTTCTTCTCCCGTCGCCACGTCGCGGACCGCTCCGCGAGCGACCGGGCGATTAGGCTCCGGACGTGTACCTGCTCCTGAAAGCGCTCCTTTCCGGCGCGATCGTCGCCGCTGCCAGCGAGGTCGCCCGGCGCTCGTCGCTGCTCGGCGCGGTGCTGATCTCGCTGCCGCTGACCTCGATCCTCGCCGCCGTCTGGCTCTACCGCGACACGCGCGACACCGGCGAAGTCGCCTCGCTCTCGTGGTCGATCCTCTGGGTGATCGGGCCGTCGCTCGTCTTCTTCGTCGTCCTGCCCGTCGCGCTGCAGCGCGGGATCGGCTTCTGGCCCGCGCTGGCACTCGCGTGCGCCGCGACCGCCGTCACGTACGCGGGCTGGCTCTGGGTCGGCGCCCGCTTGGGCGTCGACCTCTGAGCCGAGAATGAGCGAGCGCCAGGTCGGCGGCCCGGCTGGCGCTCGCTCGCGCCGGGAACCATCTCATGCCACGCGAGTGATACGACACCAACATTTGGCCAGGATTTCAGGCTGCCGTGCGGGCGTAATGCGTCCGTGCCGAGGCCAGGATCTGAGCCGCCTGCTGCGGCCGTTGCCGGCTCACCCACATCAGGATCGACTGCGCGAGCGGAACCTGGTCGTGCCCGGCCTCGCGCGAGACCAGCACGTAGACGGAGGCCGCCTGGGCCGGTCCCAGTACGTCTCGCAGGGCGTCGTCGACGGCGCGTGCGAAGCGCGGATAGTTCCGGGCGGGGAGCACGTGCGAGTGCTCGCGGCAGATGTGCGGGAGGGTCTCGCTCTGCGCGTGCGGGTCGAAGACGTCGAGGCGGTAGCCGCAGAGAAGCGAGAACCGCCGCGTCTTCGCAAGCGCGTTCCAGAGCTGCTCGAGCTCGTCCGCCGCATCCTCCTGGTCACGGCGGCAGAGCAGGTCGACCATCTCGCCGAACACCCGCACCGGTCGGCCGGGTTGCCCGTGTTGCGCCCGGTCGAGCAGCCCGCCGACGACCTCGTCGAACAGCTCCGGGACAGGCCGGTCGTCGGCGACGATCGCGCCGAGCGTCGACTCGGCGTCCGCCACGACCAGCAAGCCGTCCCGCTCGACTCCCGTCAGGCCCCATCCCCGCGATCCGAGCTGCTCGGCGAACAGGCTCAGATGCTCGGGCGTCGCGACCAGCACCCCCGGCTCGTCGCGCTCGAAGCCCGCGACCAGATAGGCGGCGACGGACTCGGCGAGATCGCTCGCGTCGCCGTAGACCTGGACGCCGTGAGACTCGGCGCCCGCGACCCGGAGGAACTCGCTCCATGTCTGGCGCATGCCGTCAGTGTAGACCTCCGAAGGGCCGTCCGTTGCGTTTTGCGCGACCCCCGAAAAGGGGACTCGTCGCCACCCTATTGGGGGCACAGTGAGTACGGGCGCGCCCCGCGACCGAGCCGCCCGAGTGACCCCCCGGTCCCCCGGAGGCACTCGTGGTCAACGATCGCATTGTGGGAGTGCCGCAGCTCCTGCTGGGCGCGCCCGCTCCTCGATCTCTACGCCGACGCCGGGCCCGGCAGCGTCAGCTCGAACGCCGCGCCGCGCGGTGCCGCCGGCCGGTAGCTGACCTCGCCGCGATGCGCGCGGGCATACGAGCGCGCGATTGCGAGCCCCAGCCCGGTTCCGGTCACGGTCGCAGCGCTCGTGGTGTCGCGCGCGAAGCGGTCGAAGAGCTGCGGCACGAAGTCGTCCGGCACTCCAGGGCCACTGTCCTCGACGGTGACGTGCAGGATCCCGTTGTCCTGGACGGCGCGCACGGTCACCGGCGGCTCGCCGTAACGGCAGGCGTTGACGAGCAGGTTCGAGACGATCCGTTCGAGAGCGTCGACGTCCACGTCCGCCTCGAGGCCCGCCTCCGCCTCGATCCCGATCGCGGCTGCGTCGAGCGGGGCGACCGCGTGCACGATCCGCTCCAGGCGCTCGCGGACGCGGATCCGCTGGGGGTTGATCGAGACGGCCTCGGCGTCGAGCCGCGAGAGATCGAGCAGCTGCTCGACGAGCTCGCGCAGCCGCCTGATCTGGGCGGTCAGCGTCGTCTGCAGCGCCTCGAGCTGCTCCGCCCCGAGCTGCGGGCCGCGCTCGGCGATCGTCTCCGAGATCCCGTAGATCGCGCCCACCGGCGAGCGGAGCTCGTGCGCGGCGAGCGCGACGAACTCGCTCTTCAGCTCGTCCGCCCGCTCGAGGGTCTGCCGGGCCTCGCGCTCCTGGGCGAACAGCCGCGCGCGGTCGAGCGCGAGGCTCGTCAGCGAGCCGAGGGCGTACAGGAGCTTCCGCTCCTCGTCGCCGAAGAACGGCGCGAACGCGCTCGTCCTGACCACGAGCGTCCCGAACGGATAGTCGAAGCGCCTGACCTCGCCGTTCGGGTCGTCCGGCCCGGCCCGGTGCTCGGCGACGATCGAGCCGTCCGGCCCCTCGAGCGAGATCGCGCGCGCGCCGACCATCTCGGCCATCGGCGGCAGCACTCGTGCGGCCGCATCGTGCTCGCTGGTCGCACCCATCAGCTCGCCGATCGCGAGCTGCATCCGCGCCTGCTCGGGCCGGCGCCAGAGCAGCCGGAGCAGTGCCGGCGGCCCGAATCCGAGCAGGAACCCGATCGCGCTCAAGGACGCCGTCAGGCCGACGGCGAGCCCGAACCAGGACTGATCCTCGCCGGCCGCGACGCTCAGCAGCAGGGCCGCCGCCAGTGCCGTCGAGGCGAGCGAGAGCATTTGCATACGGCGGCGCGCAACCGTCGCCTCCGCCCGCCCCGCCCGCCACAGCCAGACCGAGACGAGCAGCAGCAGGACCGACCAGTGGATGAGGAACGCAAGCAGGTAGAGGACGTACCACCAGGGCCACGGCTCGCCCGCGGCCGGGAAGTACGGGAGCGCGATCGTCGCGGCGACGAGCGTCGCGCTGAGCACGTCGACGAAACGTGCGAGCGGTCGCCGCTCCGGCTCGAACGCCGAGGCGAAGCGGTAGACGAGATACGGAAAGAGGAGCAGCAGGACGATCACGACCCGCTGCGCGATCTTCTCGGTCGGGTTCCCGGGCTCGTCCGGGAGGACGTACCCCGAGGCGGCGACCGCGGCCAGGCTCACGAACGCGAGTGCCGCCCACAACGCCGTGCGCGACCTGTCGCGGAGCCATTGCCGCACGCAGACGCCCGCGATCGCGGCAAACAGGACAACGTTCACGATCCCGACGATCTCGATCGCCAGTCGCACTGCGTTTCCTCCCTGGGCGGGCTGATCCTATAGAGCCGTATCGGGATGCGACGGCGCGCGCGTTAGTCCTGCGCGTCGCTGCGCCCTGCGCCGCGTCGGACAGCGGCCGGGCGGATCGGACCGACCGAGTGAGTTCTAGCCGCGACAGCGCGTCAACCCACGTGAGAGAATCGGTTGCGCGGTGGTTGGGGGCTCAACGGGATGGTGGCAGTGGTGACCGGCTCGGTTCAGTCCGACCCGGGAATCGCGGGCCGCTTGCCGGACCTGCACCCGCTCACCGGCGTCTTCGAGGTGCCGGAGGACGTCGCCGGCGCTCTTCTCACGGTCGACAGCGGCTGGGTCGCCCGATGAGGCATCTCGGGCTCGACCTCGGCGCCGCCTACGTCAAGTGGGTCGTGCTCGAAGGCGACGACGTCGTCGCGGACGGGAAGCTGGAGACGCGCGCGGCGCAGGGGCCCGACGTGGTCCTCGACCGCCTCGTCTCCGCCGGGTCCGCGGCCGGAGCGGTCGACACCGTCGGGATCGGCGTGCCCGGGCTTTACGACGGCGATCGGGGCGTCGCGACGTTCCTTCCGAACCTGCCCGGCGACTGGGCGGCGGTGCCGCTCGCCGACCGCGTCGGCGACGCGCTCGGCGCGCCGGTGGCGCTGATCAACGACGCACGGGCGCTCGCCCTCGCGGAGTCGTCGCTCGGTGCCGCCCGGGACTGCGACACGGCCGTCTTCGTGGCCGTCGGCACCGGCGTCGGCGGCGGGATCACCGTCGGCGGCCGCTTCCACGAGGGCCGAGCCGGCCGTGCGGGCGAGATCGGCCACGTCACGATCGCCGAGAACGGCCCGCACTGCACGTGCGGAAACCGGGGCTGCCTGGAAGCGTTCGTCCGCGAGGCGCTCGGCGTCCGCCGGCTGCGGCGGGCCGGACAGCTGCTCGGGATCGGCGTCGCGAACGCGATCGTCCTGCTCGCACCCGACCTCGTGGTCGTCGGCGGCGGCGTCGGGAGCGTGGGCGAGAAGCTGCTCGTGCCGCTGCGGCAGGAGGTGGCGCGGCGCGTCTTCGTCTCCGTTCCGGTCGAGATCGTCCAGGCGGCGCTCGGTGCGCGCGCGGGCGCGATCGGGGCGGCGCTACGCGGCGCCGGCCGCGGCTAGCCCGGCCTTCCGGGCCCTGAAGTCCTCGAGGATCGTCGCCGTGGCCGTGGCGCCGACGCGGGTGACGCCGACGTCCATCACCTCGAGCAGCGCGTCGAGCGTCCGGACGCCGCCCGCTGCCTTCACCTGGACGTGCGCGGGGCTGTGCTCGCGCATCAGCTTCAGGTCCGCGATCGTGGCCCCGGTCGGAGCGAACCCGGTCGAGGTCTTGACGAAGCCGGCGCCGGCCGCCGCTGTCAGCTCGCACGCGCGGATCTTCCGGCCGTCGTCGAGGTATGCGTTCTCGAAGATCACCTTGACGAGCCGGCCGTCCGCCGCGTCGACGACGGCGCGGATGTCGGCCTCCACGTACTCGTCCTCGCCGGAGATCAGCCTCCCGATGTTCAGCACCATGTCGATCTCGTCGGCCCCGGCGGCGACCAGCTCCGCCGTCTCCGCGGCCTTCGTCCGGGTCGTGTGGCTGCCGTGCGGGAAGCCGACCACGGTCGAGATCAGGACGTCCGACCCCGCGACGAGTTCCGCCGCCCGGCCGACGTCGGCGGGGCGCACGGTGGCCGAGGCGACGTCGTAGCGCAGTGCCAGCTCCACCCCCTCGCGCACCGTGGCGCGATCGAGCTCCGGCCGCAGCAGCGAGTGGTCGATCGTCTTCGCGACGTCGCGGTACTCCAGGCTGTCGACCCCGGTCATGCTGCGAGGATACGCCCCTCCCAGTCTCCCCGAGGAGAACGGCTCACGCCGGCGCGAGGAAGCGGAAGAGCGCCTCCGCCACGCAGGCCGGCTTCTCCTGACCCTCCAGCTCGATCGTCGCCGCGACGCGCGCCTGCTTGCCGAAGGCGACGTCGGTCACCTCTTCGACCGTGAAGTGGGCGCGGATGCGGGCGCCCGACGGCACCGGCGAGGTGAAGCGGACGCGGTTGAGGCCGTAGTTGAGCGTCATCCCGTAGCCGTCGAGCGGGGGCAGTGCCTCCGCGAACATGGGCACGACGAGCGAGAGCGTCAGGAAGCCGTGCGCGATCGTCGTCCCGAACGGCCCCGCTGCGGCGGCCTCCGGGTCGGTGTGGATCCACTGCGGGTCGTCGGTCGCGCGGGCGAACTCGTCGATCCGCTCCTGCTCGATCGCGCGCCACTCCGACACGAGCTCCTGCCCGATCAGGTCCTCGATCACCATCGCAGCACCGACGCCGCCCACGTGTACCCGGTGCCTGCCGCGAGCAGCAGCACGAGGTCGCCGTTCGAGAGCTCGCCCGCACGCGAGGCCCGGTCGAGCGCGAGCAGCGAGTCGACGCCGCTCATGTGGCCGGTGTCGTCGAGATAGGCAGCGGGCGGGCTCCCCAGCGCGCCGACGATCGCGTCGTGCATCGAGCGCTTCATGTGGATCCCGCAGAGATAGGACACGTCCTCCAGCTTCGCACCCGAGCGCTCGCCCGCGCCGCGCGCCCCCGCGACGACCTTCGGCAGGCTGTCCACCACGAGGCCGCCCTTCATCTGCGCCGGGTCGGCGACGTCGAGGAAGTGGCGGCGGCCGGCGACGCTCTCCGCCGACGCCGGCTCGACGGAGCCGCCCGCCGGAACCTTCACCTGCAGCGAGAACGAGCCGTCGGTGAGCGCGTGGCAGCCGAGCAGCTCGTGGCCGCCGTCGCGGGTCAGGAGGCCGGCGACGGCGCCGTCGCCGAAGTTGAACATGAA
>JANPKC010000202.1:0-16112 GCA_031425855.1 Actinomycetes bacterium
CACCTCTCGCTCGACGCGTGGCAGACGAAGCTGAAGAAGCAGACCGGCAAGGACTTCCAGATGCCGATCCTGCACCTCTCGCAGCTGATCGGCGTCGCCGCCGGGCTCACCGACTCCGAGCTCAAGTTCAAGCGCCACGTCGTCTCGGTCGACCCGGTGCTCGAGAAGCTCAGCGTCTGACGACGACGATCACCGCAAGGTTCCGGCCGCCTCGGCGTCTTCATGACTGGAGGGGCGGTTTCGGGGCCGGTGATCCTGGGGGGCGCCGGCCCTGAACTATCTCTGGATCGTGCTGGGGCTCGGCGCTGTGGCAGCGTCGGCCCTGGCGTACGGCTGGATCGAGGCGGGCTGGCTGCGGAAGCGCGTGCTCGAGGTCGCGGTCGACGGGCTCCCGCCGGAGCTGGATGGCCTGCGGATCGCGCACCTCTCCGACTTCCACTTCGGCCCGGTCTCGCGCGGCAGCGTCGCCGGCCGCCGCGCCGCCGACTGGGTGCGCTCACGGCGCCCGGACATCGTCGTCGTCACCGGCGACCTGCTCTCCCGGCCGCGGGGCCGGGCGGCGCTCGACGAGGCGCTCGCCGGCCTCGGCGCGTACGCCGTGCTCGGCAACCACGACGTCGCGGTCACCCGCGACCCGTTCTCCCGCGCGGCCGAGCTCGGCGGGCTGCCCGCGACGCTGCTCGTCGACGAGTCGCGCACGGTCGAGCTGCGAGGCGTCTCCGTCCAGGTCGCGGGCGCAGCTCCGCGAGCATCCGGCCCCGTGCCCGAGCCCGACCCGCGGGCGGCGCTCCGCATCCTGCTCACCCACTATCCGCGGCTGCGGGCCGAGGGCTACCAGCTCGTGCTGGCGGGCCACATGCACGCGGGACAGATCGTGCTCCCCTACCCGGGCGGGAAGATCCGCTTCGCGCACCTGGGCGCGCCGCTCAGCGAGGGCGTCTACCGCAAGGGCGGCGTCACCCTCCACGTCTCGCCCGGCCTCGGCACGACGTTCGTGCCCTTCCGCTTCTTCGCCCGCCCCGAGGTGACCGAGCTAGTTCTAAGATCAATGTGATGGAAGGCCACTCCGTGATCTCGCCCGACGTGCTCGCGCGCTACGCGGCCGACGCCGCCCGCGAGGTGAGTGGCGTCCACGGCCTCGTCGGCCGCAACGAGGGCGTCAAGGTCGCGCGCGACGAGGGAAGCGTCGCCGTGGAGCTCCACCTCGCGCTCGACTGGGGCGCGAACGCCGGCTCGGTCGGTGCAGCCGTCCAGGCCCACGTCGCCGACTGCCTGGCGCGGATGGCCGACGTGCGTCCCGACACCGTCGACGTGATCGTGGACGAATGGCACAGCGCGTCACCGGCCTGACCGGGGCCACGCTCGAGCATGCTCCGAGCGTCTGCCAGACGTGCGTCTGGTGGCAGTCGCGTGGCGCGCGGACGGCGTCGAAGGAGCGCTGGATCGAGCGCGCCGAGGACGACTGGGGCGCCTGGGGCGCGCTCTACCGCGACGACGACGGCCGGCTACTCGGCTCGATCCAGTACGGCCCTGCCGGGCTCTTCCCACGCGCAGCAGAGCTCCCGGCCGGTCCTCCCTCGGACGACGCGGTCATCGTCACGTGCGTCTACGTCGTCTCGGCGGCGACGCCGTGGGTCGAGCAGTCGCTCTTCCTCGCCGCGATCGGCGAGGCGCGCGACAAGGGCGCGAAGGCGCTCGAGGCGTTCGCCTACCGCTATCCCGAGGGCGAGTCGACCTACGAGCGCTTCCTCGTTCACCGAACGGTCTTCCCGCGCGACTTCCTCGCCGACTTCGGCTTCCGTCCAGTCCGCGCCCACGGCCGCGTCGAGCTGGCCCGGTTGGAGCTCGGCGGGCTCGCGCCGGTGGCGAAAGGGAAGCGGGCGGCGGTGCTGCGGGTCGTGAAGGAGGCGTTCGCGCCGGCCCCGGTGCCGCAGCGGCCCTGACGTGCTAGGCGGCGATGGGGCTGCTGGCGGTGCCGAGATAGCAGCTCGCCTGGGCGGCCGGGAGCTTCGCCCGCAGCGGCCCTGCCACCCGCGACGTGATCGTGACGGCGGAGACGACCGTGATCGCCGTCTCCGGCGACGCCTTCGCGAGCTTTGCCCGCTTCACGGTCACCCAGCGCGCGCCCACCTTGCGCTGGAGCTCGATCGTCTTGCCGTCGAGGAAGACCGGGTTGGTCGTCGACACCCGGGCGCGGTAACGGCCGCGCGCAAGCCGCCGGAGCTCGACCAGCGGCCGGACGCCGACGCGCACGACACCGCTCAGAGACTCGTTCCAGCGCACGCGGAAGCTCGTGTTCAGGAGCGGCTGGACGCGGAACTGGAACGCGCCGCCCGCCTTCGAGGTCACCGCGGCGACCTCGGCCGGCTCGGTGAACCGGCACGGTTGCGAGAGGATCGACACCTGCTCGCCGGCCGTCTTCGACGGGATCACGCCCGAGAGGACGATCCCGCCCTGGCCGTAGTCCAGCGTCTTCGGCGTCAGGGTCAGAGTCGGGCCGGCGGCCGGAGCCGCGAAGGCCAGCGGCGCCCCCACCGCGACGGCGCACACCACCCCGGCGACGACCGAGCGCCGTCGCCTCAGGCGACTCGCGAGCGCTCCGAGTTCACGACCCCACACATCCATGCTGTCCCCCCGACAGTAGCGAGACGGCCGGTTAGAAGCTGAACCGCGTCAGCCGGCGAAGAAGTCCCAACTTCGTTAGCTGAGGCTTCGCGTAGCGCTTCTTCATCAACGTCCTCCTCGGCGGTTCAGCGGGCCCGACAGCTTTCGCGGCTTGACGCCGGGAACCTCGGGATCGCAGGTCGTAGAGAGCCCGGCGACGTTCGTCACCGTCAGCTTCAGGAACGAGCTGTAGCGTGGATCGGTCTTCGTCGCGGTGATCACGATCGGCGACATCGTTCCGACGAACCAGGGGTCGGGCGAGTAGGTCAGCGTCGCGTTGAGCAGCTGGTCGATCCTGATCAGCTCGATCCCGCTGCCCGAGTCGGAAGGCCCGTACGGGTCCTGGACGAGCACCTGGATGTACGTCGCGCCGGCGCTGTTCTTCCCTGTCGAGGCGAGGATGCACACGGGCGGGGTCGAGTCCGCGAACGGGGCCTTGAAGGCGTCGTACTTGCACTTCTTCGGGTCGACCGGGTATGCCGCGCCGGTCGGCCCGATCGAGCAGACGGCCATGATGTAGACACCGCCCTGGTTGCCGGTGTCGGCGAACGGATAGAGGCGGAGCAGCGGCGCCAGCCTGTTCGGCAGCCGCGGGCCTGTGCCGGCGCCGGAGTCGAAGTCGTGCGTGCCGGTGTAGCCGCTGACCTCGCCGTTCGTGACCGTGAACGTCCGGTTCTTGTAGGAGTCGAAGTCGTCGGAGAGGTTCTTCGCGCCGCCGTCGTTCGGGTCCTGCTGGCCGCCGGGCGCGAGCACGGCGAAGAAGAACTTGCCGTCGGGGCCGAGCTTGTTGCCGGTCGGGCCGCCGTTGAGCCAGACGTAGGGCTTTCCGGCATAGAGGTTGCAGTTGACGAGAGGGTTGCCGTTCATGCACTTGCCGGTGCCGTCGACGGCCTGGTTGACCGACGTGAACACACCGCCGGTGACCGGCGCGGAGGCCGCGTGGACGGCCGGCGCGGCCGCGAGCGCGGCTGCGACGACGGCCAGACGTGCGATCCGCTTCCCTGACATCCTCACCTCTCCATCCCCTGATCGATCCCCATGACCGTCGTGCCGCTTCGTTGCGCCGATTCCTCTTGAACAGTGACGTTTCGGGGCGCCCGGCACAACTGGCCGTTCGGCTAAGAACGCGGCCCACCCCCGTGCGTCCGCCCGTCTCAGCGCGCGCTCTCCACTGCCCGGCCGGGCAATGGAGGCGGCACTGCGAAGGTCAGTTCGGCGCTAGGCCGAGGTGCACTGGATGGCGATCTGCTGGAAGGTGTGGCCGTCCGAGCCGCCAAAAGCCTTCTCGCAGAGCGTCAGGTCGTGCAGCGTTCCGAGCTCGACCAGGGCAGGCGCCTGGTAGACGGGCTTCGGAGCGGGCTTGTTCATGGTCATGTCGTTCCTCTCCCCTGATGCATGGGCAATGGGGAAAGGGTATGTCGAGGCGGCGCGGGCGACAACTAGCCACGTGGTTAGAGTTGGCCGGAGTGAGCGGCCTGATCAGCGGGCACGGGGCGTACGGGCTGCGACTGTCGGGTCTCGACGGGGCCGAGCGCGTCCTCCAGGCCGCGCCTCCGTCGTGGCCGGAGCTCGCGATCGAGCGGCGGCCGGGCAGGGCCACCCAGGAGCTGGACACGGTCTCCGACGACGAGGCGTTGTTCGTGCTGCGGAACGGCGGTGAAGTGGCGGTGGAGCGGAGCCCGCTGCGGGCGACCTTCACGATGCCGGTCGAGGTCTCGGACGTCGAGCTCGTCCATCCCTACCTGGCTCCCGTCGCCGCCGTCGCAGGCCGGTGGCGCGGACGGGAGAGCCTGCACGCGGGCTCCTACGCGACGGCCGCGGGAGCCTGGGGACTGCTCGGCGGCCGCGAGAGCGGCAAGAGCTCGACACTCGCGGCGCTAGCGCTGGCAGGCAATGCCGTCGTCTGCGACGACCTGATCGTGCTCGACGGCCCCCGCGTCCTCGCCGGCCCGCGGTCGGTCGACCTGCGCGCCGACGCCGCACGGCGGCTCGGGGTAGGGGAGGAGCTCGGGCTGGTCGGTGCGCGGGAACGCTGGCGTCTCGCCCTCGATCCGGTCGAGCCGGCGTCGCGCCTGCTCGGCTGGATCTTCCTCGGCTGGGGGGAACGACTCGAACTCGAGCCCGTGCCGGCGGGCGACCGGCTTCGGCGGATTGCGGCGGCGCGCTCGCTCCGAGTCCCGCCGCGCGATCCGGGGGAGCTGCTCAGGCTGGCGGCGCTGCCAGGCTGGGAGCTTCGCCGCCCGCGCGGGTGGGAGCACGTTGCTCCGGCGATCGAGCTGCTGGCCGCTCTGCGTCCGTAGCGTTCGAGCGCGCCGACTCGCGAGCGAGCCAGGCAGCCTGGAGCAGCGTCAGGCTCTGCGGCGTCGCAACCGGACGCTTCCACTCCGCCGCGAGCAGGCTGTCGTCGACGAGCGGGTCGAGACTCTCATCGAGCCCTTCGCCCGACCATCCATGCGCGAGCGCTCGCGCATGGGAGCCCCAGAACGCGCCGTCGAAGAGCGCCTTCGTCCGGCGTTCGAGCAGCTCCTCAGGCAACAGGCCCCCGAACAAACGCCGCATCCTCGCAGTGCGGTCTCCAGGCGGGTTTCGCCCCTCGGCTGCCGCGAGGGCGGCGGCGAACCGCCGGTCGGCCAGGGGGTGCCCGATCGCGGTGCCGGCGTCCGCCGCGAGCAGGTCGAGGCTGCGAAAGCCGATCTCGACCGAGCGCAGCCGCGGCCACCACTCCAAGCGCTCGGCGTAGCGGCGCGGCTCGCTCGCTGCCTCGGAGGCCCAGGCTCCGATCAACTCGCGATGACCGGCGGGCCGTAGCCACGGGAACGTCGCCGGAGGCGAGCGACGGAGCACACGGGCTCGCACCGGCCGGGGTGCGAGCGCGAAGCCGACCCGCAGTACGTCCCGCCGCCTCAGCCTGACGCGCCGGCTCAGCACCTCGTTGGCGCGGCGCCAGCGCGACTCCCCCATCTGCTCGTCGCCGCCGATGCCGGTCAGCAGTGAGCCGCCACGCGCAGCCTCGAGCAGCGGTGCATGGAAGTGGACGTTGAAAGGCCAGAGTAGGCCGTGGCGGCGCAGTCCCCTCGCGGCGACGGGGCCGATTGCGTCCAGCTCGTCTCCAAAGTCCAGGCGCAACCAGTCGTCCAGGCCGAGGCGCTCGATCACGAGCTCCTGCCAGGCCCTCTCGTCCGTGTCGGCGGCGTCCGGGAAGCGATTCGTGGCCGGGATCGGCGCCGGGAGCCCTTCGCGGCGCGCGAGTGCCGTGGCGACCGCCAGAACGCAGGAGGAGTCGCGCCCACCGGAGAAGCTGACGAGGCAAGGTGGCTTCGCGAGCGCGGGGAGTATCGCCTGCTCCAGAGCCGCCAGCGGCATCACGGCGCCGCTGCGGGCCGGGTCGGCGTCTCCCTCGCCGGGCCCGAAGACGAGCCCGGATGCGATCTCGATCGGCCGAAGCGCTGCCGCGTCGCTCATCGTGCCTTCAGGCGCCGAAGCTCGCGAAACGCCTCCAGGCCGACCTGCTCGCGTTCCTCGTTCTCGAGCCAGGCGTGGGCACGGAACTCCTCCGCCGTGCCGGTCACGCCCACGATCACGTCGAAGTCGTCGCCGTGGGCGGCGTGCCACCGCTGCAGCACGAGCGCGCGCTCGAGGCACGTCGGCGATTGCCGCCGGAGCACTGCGCGCACGCCCCGCTCCGCCGACCTCGGCAGTCGTGGCAGCCGTGGCAGCGTCAGGTGCTCGAGCCCGCTCCGGCGCAGCTGCCGCCGCGCGCGAGCGAGCGCGCGAAGCGTCCACAGCGCCGCGACGATCGTCCGTGGATCCAGTCGACGGATCACCTCAGCTCTCCAGGAGGCCGCGGGTGCGCAGCTCGTGGACGAAGCCGCTCACGTCAGCCGTTGCCTGCTCCGCGTCGAGGTCGAAGTGCTCGACTAGGCGGTCGGCGAGTTGCTCGACGGTCGTGCCCGCGGCGAGATCGCGCCAGAGGAGGGCCGCGCTCTCGTTGGCGCTCAGGTACGCGAGCGCCTCCTCGTCGAGCGCGATCACCTCGTTCTCGAGCTCGACCCACTGCAGCCTGTCCTGCCGCAGTCGCAGCAGGGTCATCGCTCCCCCTCTCGCCGGCGGCGCTCGTTGACGCTCTCGAGCTCGGACTCGTGGTGGACGCGCCGCACGAAGGCGTTCCGGATCGCGTAGCGGGTCCGCAGCAGCTTCGTCGACCAGTCCTCGCCCGCGGCGGGCCGCAGATCGCGTCCGGCTGCGGCGAGACCTGCTGCGACGGCTCCCGGCAGGGGCAGCAGCGACAGTGGGGAGAACCAGCGCTCCAGATGCGACTCGAGCACCGTGCGCCCGCGGACGCCGCGAAGGTTACGGGCCCATACGCGGAGCGGGAGGGGCTGCGGGCCGCCGAGGAAGAGAGCGTCGAGCGTGGCGTCCGTGACGCTCCAGAGCCGTCCCAGCCGCCAGCGCCGGGCGGCCGCATCGAGCTCGTCCGGGGACGCCTCGACGCGCATCGCTGCCATGTCGACCAAGTGCAGCAGCTGGGCGAGAGGCGCATGCGCCCACGCGTGCGTCGCCAGCAGGAGGATGTGCTGCTCGGGCGACGGAGCCTGGATCCCGTCGATCCCGACGGCCGACGGCGACGCGGCCTCGAAGATCTCCTCGACCCGCGGCTGCGGCACACCCTCGAGCCACTTCGGCCGGGCGTGGATCTCGAGGACGAGCGGGAAGCTCGGGTAGTGCAGGGGCCGCAGGTGGTGGATCCCGGTATAGACCCGCTCGTCGCCGACGGGCTTGAATCCCGCTGCGATCAGCGCACGCTGCGCGGCCACGGGATCGGACACGAGGAGGTCCAGATCGCCGAACGGGCGCAGTGCCTGGCCCGGGTAGCGCGCCGCGACCTCGGGACCCTTCAGCAGAAGGATCGGCCCCTCGACGACGGTCCGGACCCGTTGCAGGAGCAGCGGAGCCGCGAGCTCCGCGAACGACGCCGTCCGGGCGGCCGCGGCGAGCTCGGCCGGGACCGGAGCGCCCGTCTCCCGGCGGCGCCTGAGCGCGAGCAGGTGCAGCTTGTGAAGGCGGATGTCCTCGAGGGAGGGGGCACGATCGATTAGCCGGTCGACGCCGCGCCACAGTGCGGTCTGCGGCTGCGCGACCGGCGCGAGGGCGAGGATCGTGGTGGCGACGGAGCTCATCTCAGTAGAGGCCGATCGTGCCGCGTCGGCGCTCGCGCCGCAGCGCGAGCCGGAAGGCGAGGATGCCGAGCGCCAGCGACACGACCGACACAGGGGCGAGGATCGCGAGGTCGCCGGCGATCGACCCCCAACCCTCGCCGCCCAGCAGGAGGCCCCGGAGCCCGTCGAGCGCGATCGCGATCGGATTCGCCTCCGCGGTCCCCTGTGCCCAGCCGGGTAGCAGCGTCAACGGAAAATAAGCGCCCGACGCGAGCCCCAGTAGCGTTCCGACGATGCCGGTCATCCCGGCGCCGCGCTTGAAGGTGACGATCCCGGCCGCCCCCATCACGCCGAGCCCCCAGATAAACGGGATGAATGCGACGAGCAGCACGGCCGCGGGCAGCAGCCCTCCCGCGTCGATGCCGATACCGAACGCCGCGACCATGACGCCGAGGAAGCAGGCCGTTCGCACCGGGATGTAGACGAGGTCGAACACGACCGAGCCGAGCTGGATCGTGGTCGTCGACGTCGGCGTCGTGAGCATCGACTCGAGCGTCCCCATCAGCTGCTCTCCCCGGATCGCAGCCGAGACCCGGCCGAGGCCGAGCTGCACGAACGCCGAGAGCGCGATGCCGATCGACACGAACTCGAGGTACTCGACCCGCGATCCGCCGAACTCGGGGAGGGAGCTCGCGTCGATCATGCGCCCGAGGAAGTAGAAGAGCAGCGCCTGCGTGAAGAGGCTCAGCAGGTCGGAGACGAAGACGGCGCGATAGCTCAGGGCCACGAGCAGGTCGCGGCGCAGGAAAGCGGGCAGCTTCGCCACCTCGCCGAGTACGAGCGTGGTGTGGGCAGCGAGCGCGCTCACTCCGGCCCCCGCACGAGCGCCAGGAATGCTTCTTCGACGTCCGATAGCTCCTGGCGGCAGGAGAGGACGCTCACGCCCGACGCGTGCAGGAGCGACAGGGCGTCGCCGAGCACGACCTCGTCGTCCAGTGTCAGCAGGAAGCTGCTCGCCGGGGCTGCGGGCGCACGGACGATGCTGCCGAGACCGTCGAGCCGTCGCTGCAGCAGCTGCTCGAGCGCCGCGTCGGCCGGTCTGCCGTTTTGCACCTCGAGGACGTACCTCGGCGATGCCTTCGACGCCAGGAGCTCCCCGACTGTCCCGTTGAACTGCACCTTGCCGTGATCGAGGACGGTGACGCCGTCGGCGAAGTCGCGGATCTCTTCGAGCCTCTGGGTCGCCCAGACGACGGCCGCACCCCGGTCGGCCGCCTGGCGGACGAGTAGGCGGACGGCACGCGCCCCTTCGGGGTCGAGATCGTGCGTCGCTTCGTCCACCAAAAGCACGGACGGATCGGTCAGGAGCGCTCGGGCGACACCGAGCCGCTTCTGCATCCCGTGCGAGTACGTTCCGACGGGCCTTCGTGCCGCCTCCTCGAGCCCGACCTGGCCCAGCGCCTTCTCCGCCCGGAGGCGAGCCGTCCGGCGGCGCAGCCCCTGCAGCCGGGCGAAGAAGACCAAGTTCTCGAGCCCTGAGATTCGGAGGTAGAACGAGCGGTCGCCGGAGGGGACCAGACCGATCGCGCGCCGGAGCGCCAGCGGAGCGCCTGTCGCGTCGACTCCTCCGACCTCGACCGACCCGCCGCTCGCGCCAACGAGCCCGGTCATGATCCGAAGGAGCGTCGTCTTGCCGGCGCCGTTGCGTCCGAGCAGCGACTGGACATGCCCGGGCGGGATCGAGAGCGAGACCCGGTCGAGCGCGAGCTTCGGCCCGAAGCTGCGCGAGACGTCCGTGATCCGGATCGCCTCGTCAGCTGTCTTCGGCGTGCGCGCCATCGAGGTGTGGCCGCGTCTAGCGGAGCGGAGTGGGGGCGGCGACGGAGACGCGCGCGCCGCCGTTTGCGAGGGAGCTGTCGACGGCCTCGATCATCCGGACGACGTCGAGCCCGACCGCGGAGCTCGAGCGCGGCGTCGCACCAGTCCGGATCGACGCGCAGAAGTCCTCGAGCTCGAGGAAGAGCGGCTCCGCGACGTCGATCTGCGGCGAGACGATGTCGCCGGTCCGGTACGTGAGCCGGTACTCCCCGAACGTCTCGGGGTTGCGCAGCGTGACCCCGGAGTCGAAGACCCGGACGGGCTCGTTGCTCGTGTCGTCGTAGACGACCATCTTCTCCGAGCCCACGACCGTCGTCCGCCGGAGCTTGCTCGGCGCGAGCCAGGAGAGCTCGACGTGGCAGATCGTCCCCGACGGGTACTCGAGGTTGATGAAGGCGACGTCGGGGATCTCCGGCAGGATGCACCCTCGGCTGAGCGCGCTCGCCTGGCACGGCACCTCCTCGAGCCAGTAGCGCAGGATCGAGAAGTCGTGCGGTCCGAGATCCCACGCGACGCTGACGTCCGGCTGGTGCAGGCCGAGGTTCACGCGGCTCGTCGAGATGAAGTAGATCTCGCCGAGCGCGCCCGACTGGATCAGCTCCCGGATTCGGTTGACCGGCGGGCTGTAGAGGAACGTGTGGCCCGGCATCAGGACGACGTTCGCGGCCTCGGCCAGATCAATCAGGTTGACGGCCTCGTTCGACGAGGCTGCGAGCGGCTTCTCGACGAAGACGTGCTTGCCCGCTGCGATCGCCGCCGCCGCAAGGGGATGATGCGTCGAGACCGGGGTCGCGATCACGATGGCGTCCAGGTCGTCCTCGAGCAGGCGCTCGAACGAACTCGTCGTCTCGACAGCCGGGTACCGCCGCCCGATCGTTGCGAGCGCCTCGGGGCGCAGATCGCAGACGACCTTCACGGAGACGCCGGCGATCTCGTGCAGGTTCCGGACGAGATTCGGTCCCCAGTAGCCGAGGCCGACCACACCGAAGCGCAGATCGTTCATGCAGTTCCCTTTCGTCGAAGCATGTGGAGTGGAGTGCGGAGCATCAGCCAGAGATCGAGCCCGAGCGACCAACTGCGCGCATAGGCCACGTCGAGGTCGAGCGCCTCCCCGAACGTGGCGTGGGCGCGCGCGGTGACCTGCCAGAGCCCGGTGATGCCCTGCGGCACGGAGAAGCGTTCGTAGTGGTGCGGCTCGAAGTGCTCGCACTCGTAGGCGAGGCACGGACGCGGGCCGACGATCGCCATCTGGCCCCGCAGGACGTTGAGCAGCTGCGGCAGCTCGTCGAGACTCGTCTTCCGGAGCCAGCGACCGGACGCCGTGACCGCATCGTCGCGGTTGAGCTTGTAGAGGCCGTTTCCGGTCGGGATCGCGCTCGAGCTCATCGTGTCGCGAATGAAGGCGCGGTGGGCGGAGTCGTCCGTGTCGACGCGCATCGTCCGGAATTTGAGGATCGTGAACTCGCGCATGTCCTGCCCGAGCCGGGTCTGCCGAAAGAAGACCGGTCCCGGTGAGTCGCGCCGGATGCGCCAGGCTGCGAACGCGAAGATCGGTGAGGTGATCAGCAGGAGGAGCGACGCACCGACGATGTCGACCGTCCGCTTGAGCGTGCGCGAGAAGGGGAAGCGCTTCGCCGTGGGCAGCGCGACGAGCGGCATGCCCTCGACGGCGTGGATCTTCACGTGCGGTCCGACGACGTCGAACAACCGCGGGACGATGTCGACCTGCACGTCAAGTTGCTTCAGGCGCGAGACCAGGTCGAGGGTGCTGTCGGTCGACTCGCTCGAGAACGCGATTACGACCCGTTCGACGCCGAGGCTGTCGACGAGGTGCGGGAGCCGTTCGGGCGGACCGAGGACGGAGACGCCCTCCAGGTCGGCGCGGCGCTCGCGCGGGTCGGAGTCGACGAAGCCGAGCAGGTTGATCCCGTACTCGCGATGCATGAGCAGCTTGCGCCCGACCAGCTGGCCGACGTCTCCGGCACCGACGATGATCGTGTTCTGCAGGTACGACGGATGGCGGCGGCACCAGGAACGGGCCGCGGCGCGGGCGCTGGTGACAAACGCGACTGCGAGCAGCCAGAAGACGACGAGCCTGGTCATGCCGGGGTCGGCGGCGCCTGAGGCCCAGGCGAGCGCGAAGACGCACCACGTGCCGACGGTTGCGAGGTGGAAGACGCCGACGAAGTCGTCGATCGTCGTGTGGTCGGCGCGCTCGTCGTCGTTGTCGTAGAGGCGGTAGAGCTTCGCCATCACGACCCAGCCGGGAAGCGTCGCGAGGAAGAGCAGGTACTCGGCCAGCGGGCCGAGGCGGTCGGCTTCGCCGCGTGTGCCGAAGAGCAGCTCCGCGACGAGCAACGCGAGCGCGAGCCCGACCACGTCCGCCGCGACGAGCGCGCGACGAACGAGTTGGCCACGCCTCCGGCCGGCCGCGCGGGCACGGCTGCGCAGCGCCTCGGGCATCTGCCCGTCCAGCGCCACGTCGAGCCGCCATGCGCCCGCAGGCGCGCTCACCGCAATCTCCCCATTCGAACTTCTCAGCCGTCCTCTCCTGGTGCCCCGTCGGATCTGTTGTCAGCGTAGGAGGGTTGTTCACGCGCGGATAGACCGGACCCGGGAAACCGTCCTGCGGGCTGGTCACCTAGCCGATCGGTCAGGGGGCATACGTTGCGGCATAGGTTCCCGCCGCCGCGTCAAAGACCGCGTACTGGATCCCCTTGATGGTCTGCAGCGTGTACGGCACGGCCGTCCCGTTCCGGCTCAGCGCGCCGAGCGTCTTGCCGGCGGAGGAGGCGGGCAGCAACGCCTGGAGCCCGTTGGATCCGGCCCCGACGGTGACGCTGAAGGAGAGGACGTTCCCGCTCCACGAGATGGAGCCGAACGACGAGGCGTCGCGTCCGTCGAGCCAGGTCAACAACTGCCGCGTCGTGATCACGGGGACACCACGAGCCTGGGCCGAGGCGACGATCGCGTCCGAGCCTGGGGACAGGACATCGTCGGTGTGCATGTTGGCGGTGAAGACCCCGTAGTAGCCCTCCGGCCCGAGCGCCTTGTCGAGCAGGTAGTCGGCGTGCTGCGGATAGGCCTGCGACGCCTCGTCGTTCATGTGCGTGTGCGCCTGGTACACGTCGATCAGCGACCCGTCGAGGTCGGCGAAGCGCATCGGCACGCCGGAGCCGGTCATGTAGCCGGGGATGCCTCCGATCCAGCCCGCGGGGTAGTGGTAGTAGTTGGTGTCCACGCGGACACCGTGCGCGAGCGAGACCGTCGCCGCGCTCGCCCAGTCGCTCCAGACGACGCAATGGGTGCGGTTCGTGACCGGGGCCAGCAGGCTCGGGTAGTTGTCGGCGAAATCGGAGAACTGCGTCGTGAACTTGAGGTCGAGGCTCCCGGGCGTCCACACGTCGCAGTTCGTGTCGACGTGCACCGCGATCTCGAATCCCTGCGCCTCGAAGGCGTCGGCCTCGGCATTCGTCAGGTGTGCGTTGTTCGGATAGATGTAGGACGTCCCGCGCACGCACTCCCAGTTCGGGACTGAGCAGCCGGGCGTGCTTGCCGCCACGTACTGCGAGAACCTGCCCTCGGTTCCGCCGACGGCATGGTCGTCGCCCGTCATCACGACCGCCGCCTTCTCGCCGCGCGGCAGGTACCAGAAACGCGGCAGCGGCTTGCGGTCGCGCGCCGTCTCGACGATCAGGTTCGCGAGCAGGCGCTGCTGCTCGTCGGCCTGCGGGATCCCGAGCCGCTGCGTGTCGACCCAGTCCGGCTGCACGTCGCCCGCGGCGGCGCCGTAGAAGAGGTCGTTCGGCCGCGGCGGGCCGATCCCGTCGCGGTTCTGTCCGGCCCAGGCCGGGTTCCCCTGCCGGGTGAGCACGATCGAGCGCGCGAGGTCGTAGGTGAACGCCGCCGCCTGGCCGCCGCTCGCGCCGACGCTCCGGAGCGTGACGGCCGGGCTCGAGGTCGCCGTCGAGCGGTCGCTGTAGAGGCCCGCGACCGCAGTCGCCCCGTTGAGCGTGTAGCGGTCGGCGATGCCGTGGAACTGGATCGTCTGGTCGACGATCCCCGCTCCGGGGCCGGACGAGGTGTTGACGAGCAGATAGCCGTTCGCGATGGTCGCCGCCGCGTCGATGAGCCCGAGCAGGCCGGCGAGCTGCTTGTCGGGACGCAACGCGATCAGGTTGCCGCCTGCGTTCACCCAGTCGGTGAGCGTGGTCACTTGGGCTGCGGTCAGCGGGCTCTCGCCGAGCACGATCACGTCGTAGGCCGCCAGCAGCCACGGGGAGATCAGCGCGACGTCGAGCGTGCGGAACGCGTTCAGGCCCTCGGCGCGGAGGATCTCGGCCGGATAGGTGCTGAACTTGTTCGCTGTCGATCCGAGCACGAGGATCGGCGGCGGCGGCGGCTCGATCGTGAACGACCACACCCGGTCGGCGGCGAGCGCGTTGCCGGCCAGATCCTTGACGCCAGCAGACCCGCTCTTGACGCGCGCGGTGTAGGTGCCGCCGTAGGCGAGCACGGCCGTCGGGTCGAGCGTCGCGACGGCAGTGCCGCCGCTGTAGGAGACCGCGGCGGGCACGAGGGCGTTGGCGGCGTCGCGCACCTCGAAGGTGGACGTCGTGACCGTGGTCGCGTTCATCGGCTCGCTGAAGCTCGCCGTCACGTTGACGTCGGGGGACACGGACGTTGCGCCGGCGGCCGGGGCGGTTCCGGTCACCGTCGGCGCGGTAGTGTCCGCCTCGACGCGGCTCGCCATGTCGCCCTGGATCTCGCTCTGGGCGAGCGCGCGGTTGTAAACGCGCACCTCGTCGATCTGGCCCGCGAACCACTCGCCAAAGATCGCGTTGCCGCCGATCTTCAGCTGGCCGGTCGAAGTCGCGATCGACCCGGTCTGCGCGCGCACGGCGACCTGCGTGCCGTTGACGTAGATGCGCTGGTTCGCGCCGTCGTACGTCGTCGCAAGGTGCGTCCAGAAGCCGAGCGAGAGCTGCGTGGCGCCGTTGATCGTCCGCACGGCGCCGCCGATGTATTGCTCCGCCGCCGGGACGCTCGTGTTCCGGTTCCCGTAAAGCGCGTAGACGAGGTTGCCGCTCTGCTCCTTGAACATGACGGTGCGCCAGTTCGTGTTCAGGGCGGACGGCTTCACCCACGCCTCGAGCGTCATCCCGCTCGTCAGGTCTAGGGACGCCGCGTCCGGGACAGCGACGAAGTCGCCGCTGCCGTCGAAGGAGAGCGACGGCCCGTACTTGCCGAGCGCGGCCCAGGTCGCGTTCGTGATCGTGCCGTGGTTGTTCTGGCCCGAGGCGTCGCTCGCCGTCGCACCCGCGCCGGCGTCGAAGCTGTACGCGGCGACGAGGCCGGGCGGCGGCGGCGTGCCGGTGTTGTCGACCGTCGCGGCCACGGCCGTCGAGGTCGACGTGTTGCCGGAGGGGTCACGCGCGATCGCGGTGACGGTCGCAGGGCCGTTGACGACGGATCGTGAGTCCCACGTGACCGAGAAGGGCGCGGACGTGTCCTCGGCGCCGGCGGCCGCTCCGTTGACTCGGAACTGCACACCTGCGACCGCGTCGTTGTCCGAGGCGGCGGCCATCAGCGTGATCACCCCGGAGAGCGTCGCGCCTGCGGCCGGGGCGGTGACGCTCACCGACGGGGGCGTCGAGTCGCAGTCGGAGGTCGATGCCGTCAGCGCGGTTCTGGAGGAGGCGTTGCCTGCGAAGTCGACCGCAGCGACGTCGAGGTTGTGGCTCGTGCCGCAGGTGAGGCCGGTGTACGTGAAGGACGTCGTCGCGCTCGAGCCGACGCTCGATCCCGCCCGGTACAGCGTGTACGAGGCCACGCCGACGTTGTCCGTCGAGGGCGCCCAGCCGACGGAGATCGTCGTCGGCGACGAGCCCGTCCTCGCAAATGCGGTCGGAGCGCTCGGCGGCACCGTGTCGGGAACGCCGACGCTCGCATTCATGTCGGTTTGGAGCTCGGTCGTCGTCAGCGCCCGGTTGTAGACGCGCACCTCGTCCACGAGACCGCGGAAGAACTCCGGCCAGATCCCGTTCCCGCCGATGCGGAGGGCGCCTGCCGACGTGGCGATCGCGCCGGTCTGCGGCACGGCGGCCACCTGGACGGCGTTGACGAAGAGCCGCAGGTTCGCGCCGTCGTATGTGGTCGCAAGGTGCGTCCAGGCGTCCAGCGGCAGCGTGGACGGGCCGTTGACGCTGCGCGCGGCGCCCCCGACGAACACCTGCGCGTTCGGCACCGAGGTGTTGCGGTTGGCGTAGAGCCCGTAGACGAGATCACCGGTCCCATCCTTGAAGAGAACGGTCCGCCAGGCAGTGGCGAGCGCGGTGGGCCGCACCCACGCCTCCAGGGTCATCGCGCCCGTGAGGTCGAGCGTGGACGCGTCGGGGATCGTCACCACGTCGT
>JANPKC010000203.1:0-5152 GCA_031425855.1 Actinomycetes bacterium
GCCCCCTTGTTCCGGCGCAGCCGCTGCCATGCGTCGCGCCAGAGGCCCTGCGGCGCCTCCAGCTGGGCTTCCCTGGCTTCGATCTCGAGGAGGCTCACGAGAGCCGGATCCTCGGGTTGAGGAACGCGTACGAGACGTCGACGACCAGGTTGACGAGCACGAAGACGAGCGCGACGAAGAGGATCCCTCCCTGCAGCACGGGGTAGTTGCGGCTCTCGATCGCGTCGACGAGCCAGGTGCCGATCCCCGGCCATGCAAAGACGGTCTCGGTCAGGACGGCGCCGGCGAGCAGGAAGCCGACCTGGAGGCCGATCACGGTGACGATCGGCAGCAGCGCGTTCCGGAGGACGTGGCGGCGGTCGACGATCGCGGGCGACATCCCCTTCGCCCGCGCCGTGCGCACGTAGTCCTCGTTCTGGACGTCGAGCACCGCCGCGCGGGTGATCCTGGCGATGATCGCGAGCGGGATCGAGCCGAGCGCGACGGCGGGCAGGATCAGGTGCTTCAACACGTCCCAGAGCGCGGTCATGTCGCCCGCGATC
This sequence comes from Actinomycetes bacterium, assembly GCA_031425855.1. GTDB lineage: Bacteria > Actinomycetota > Thermoleophilia > Gaiellales > Gaiellaceae > Gaiellasilicea. Next base: position 543 of record JANPKC010000203.1, read on the forward strand.
ATCGCGTCGAGGACGTAGAAGTTCGTCGGGTGCTCCAGGTCGATCAGGACGTCGATCCTCCCCACCGTGGGGAGCAGGCCTAACTTGATGGCGAAGACGTACTTGAGGATGATCCCGAGGAAGAAGACGGGGATCGAGACGCCGATCAGCGACGCGACGAGGCTGAGGTTGTCGAAGATGCCGCCGTAGCGCTTCGCGGCGAAGAAGCCGAGCGGGATCCCGAAGACGACCGAGAACACCATCGCCGCCAGCGCGAGCTCGACCGTGGCGGGGAACTTCTGCTTCAGCTCCTCGCTGACGTCGCGACGCGTCGTCACCGACTGCCCGAAGTCGCCGGCGCCGACCGTCTTCACGTAGCGCCAGTACTGGACGTAGATCGGCTTGTCGAGGCCGTACTCGCGCTCGATCTGCGCGATCGCCTGCTCGGTCGCCCGCTCGCCGAGGAGCGCCTGCGCCGGGCCCCCCGGAAGCGCCCTGATCCAGAGGAACACCAGGATCGAGAGCCCGAGCAGGATCGGGACGAGAAGGATGAGTCGGCGGACGACGAACCTGAGCATGTCGTCCGCCGACTCTAACTAGCGCCCTGCTATTCCGACTTGCTCACCGTCGCGAACGACTCGAGCGAGACCGGGCTCGGCTCGTAGCCCTCGATCCCCGCCTTGAAGGCGAGCGCGGGCTGGGAGTGCGCGTACGGCACACCCGGGAGCCAGTCCATGATCGCGCGGTTCGCGTCCTGGTAGAGCCCCGTCCTGGCCTCGATGTCCGTCTCGGACTCGGCCCGGTCGAGCAGCTCCGTGATCTCGGCGTTCGGCTTGTCGATCGTGCCCCAGGCCTTCTGACCGTCCTGGAAGAACGTGCCGATGAAGTTGTCCGGGTCACCGTAGTCACCCGTCCAGCCGAGCAGGTAGAGCTGGGTCTTGCCCTCGTCGACCGCACCGAGGTAGTCCGGCCGCCACGGCGCCGACTTCGGGGTCACCTTGAAGCCGCCCTCCTCCAGGCTGGCGGCGAAGGCCTCGAAGTTGCGCTGCGGATCCGGCATGTACGGCCGGGAGACGTCGGTCGGGTACCAGAAGGTGATCTCGACCGGCAGCGTCAGCCCCGCGTCCTGCAGGAGCTGCTTCGACTTCTCCGGGTCGTACTCGTACTCGGTGACGTCGTCCGCATAGCCCTCGACCTCGGGCGGCATGAACTCCTTCGCCACCTGGCCGCGGCCGCTGTAGAACGAGTCGACGACCTCCTGCCGGTTGAGCGCGTGGGCCACGGCCTGGCGCACTTCCAGCTTGTCCATCGGCGGGATCGACTGGTTGATCCCGACGTACGCGACGTTGAACGCCGGCCGGTTCAGGATCTGCAGGCTCTCGTCGCCCTCGATCGTCGGGATGTCCTGCGGCTCGACCAGGTCGTAGCCGTCGATCTCGCCGTTCTGGAGCGCCTGCAGGCGCGCCGCGTTGTCGGCGATCGGCCGGAAGATGACCTTGTCGAGCTTCGCCTTCTCGCCCCAGTAGTCCTCGTTCTTGGCGAGCACGAGGCGGTCGCCGACGGTCCACGACTCGAACTTGAACGGGCCGGTGCCCGTCGGATGCTCGGTGCCGTAGCTGCCTGTCGGCTGGAAGATGCCGTCCGCGTTCACGGTGCCCTCGTCGGCGCCGAACTCCTGCAGCGCCTTCGGGCTCGCGATCGAGAACGCCGAGAGCGAGAGCGCCCCCAGGAACGAGGACGACGCCTTCGTCAGCGTCAGCACGACCTCGTTCTCACCGTTCGCCGCGCAACTCTTGTACAGGTTGTCGGACGGCGCGCCACTCTTCGGATCCGTCTTCGCGAAGCCGCCGAAGACCGTCTGCCAGTAGTACGACGCGCTCGGGTTCTGGAACGAGCCGGTGAAGTTGTACCAGCGGTCGAAGTTGTAACAGACCGCCTCGGCGTTGAAGGGCTCGCCGTCGTGGAAGGTGACGCCCTCCTGGAGCTGGAACGTCCACTCGAGACCGTCGTCCGACGCCACCCAGCTCGTGGCCAGCAGCGGCTCGAGCTCCGTCGTCCCCGCCTTCAACCCCACCAGGGTCTCGTAGATCTGATCGATCACGCGCAGCGACTCGCCGTCGGAGACGAGCGACCCGTCGAGCACGACCGGGTCGGATGCGCCGGCGAAGACGAGCGTTCCGCCCTCCGCGCCACCCGACGCCTCGGTGGTCGTCCCGTCACCGCTGGCCTCGTCGTCGTCGCCGCCGCAGCCTGCCGTGAAGGCGAGCATCATCGCCACCACGAGCAGCATCAGCAGCCTGTGCCACTTGATTCTCAAAGTGTCTCCTTTCGCTCCGGCACCCCCGGGTTCAGCCGGAGTAAATCACGTTTGCAGCGCAAGAAAGGGGATCCGCCCAGCGGATCCCCTTTCGCGAAAACCCCTGAAGGGGCGGCCGTCGGCCGCCCGGCGACCCTTACGCGGCGAGGCTGGCCAGGTCACGGAGCGCCGCGAGCCGCGAGAGCGCCTGGCCCTCGAGCTGGCGGACGCGCTCTCTCGTCAGGTCGAGCTCGTGGCCGATCGCCTCGAGCGTCCAGGGCTCGCCTTCGAAGCCGAACCGCAGCTCGAGGATGCGCCGCTCGCGCTCGGGGAGCGCGTCCAGCGCGCGGCGGACGCCCTGCTTGCGCAGCGACTCCTCCGCCTCGTCGAACGGGTCCGCGGCCTCGCGGTCGGCGAAGAGATCGCCGAGCTCGCCCTCGTCGTCGGCACCGACCGTCTGGTTCAGCGAGACGGACGCGTGCGCGGCGCCGAGCGCCTCGTCGACGTGCTGGATCGGAAGGCCTGTCGCCTCCGCGAGCTCTTCCTTCGTCGCCTCGCGGCCGAGCTCGACCTCGAGCCGGCGTGCCGCGCGCGACAGCTTCTGCTGCCGCTCGACGACGTGGACCGGGACGCGGATCGTCCGCGCGTGGTTCGCGACGGCGCGCTGCACCGACTGGCGGATCCACCAGGTCGCGTAGGTCGAGAACTTGAAGCCGCGGCGCCAGTCGAACTTCTCGACCGCGCGGTTGAGCCCCAGCGTCCCCTCCTGGATCAGGTCGAGGAACGGCACGCCGAGGCCGCGGTAGCCCTTGGCGATCGAGACGACGAGGCGGAGGTTCGACTCGATCATCGTGCGCTTGGCGACCGGGTCGCCGCGCTCGATCAGCTTCGCGAGCTGCACCTCCTGCGCCGCGTTCAGCAGCTTGTGGCGGCCGACGTCGGCGAGGAAGAGCTGGAGGCTGTCGGCGGCGCCCGTCGCGACCGCGACTGGGGCCGGCTCGGCCTCCTCCTTCTCCTTCTCGGCGTCCTTCTCGGCCTTGTCCTTCGCGGCGCGCGAGAGCCCGACCTCCAGGCCGAGCGTCTCCAGCTCGCGGGTGAGCTGCTCCGTCTCCTCCTCGTTCAGGTCGTGCTCGAGCACGAACGCCTCGAACTCGGCGGGCTCGATCACCCCGCGCTCCTCCGAGCGCTCGACGAGCGCCTTGACCTGCTCCGACTCAATCAGTTCGATCAGCTGGTTCTGCGTCAAAGCGTTCCGTCAGTCCTTTCCGGCGAGCTTCGAATGGAGGCTACAAACTTACGCACCATATGCGGTCAATCCTGCTTTTGCCAGGGGGTACGGGACCCGCGAACCTGTTACAAGCTCAAAACGGCGAGCCCTTGATGTCTATTCCGGTGAGGGCCGGGAATCGGTTTCCGCGCGTGCAACGCTAGCGCGTCCGATCGCACCCTCACAGAGCAAGACGCACGTTGGCACGGAAAGTTTGCACGTTCGTTCGGACTGCGTAGGAGCTACGCCGCCGAGCGCTTGCCGCCGCTGCGCTTCTTCTTCGGCGCGGGGCCCTTCGAGCGCCTGTCGGCGAGCAGCTCCGCCGCCCGCTCGATCGTCACCGTCTCGGGATCGTCGCCGCGGCGCAGGCTCGCGTTCGTCTCGCCGTCGGTCACGTAGGGCCCGAACCGACCCTCCTTGAGCACGACCGGCTTGCCGCTGATCGGGTCGGCGCCGAGCTCCCGCAACGGCGGCTTCGCCTGTCCACGGCCGCGTCGCTCCTTCGGCTGCGCGAGCAGCGCCAGCGCATCCTCGAGCGTGATCGTGAACAGCTGCTCCTCGCTCTCGAGCGAGCGCGACTCGGTGTCCTTCTTCACATACGGCCCGTAGCGGCCGTTCTGGGCGGTCACCTCGACGCCGTCCGCAGGATCGGGCCCGACCACGCGCGGCAGCGAGAGCAGCCGCACGGCATCGTCGAGCCCTACGGTCTCGGGCGACATCGACGCGAAGAGCGACGCCGTGCGCGGCTTCTCGGTCGCGCCCTCGGGAAGCGTCTCGGTCACGTAGGGGCCGTAGCGGCCGGCCTTGACCGTGATCTCCGTTCCCCACTCCGGATGGGTGCCGAGCACCCGGTCGCCGGAGGGCGCAGAGAGCAGCTCCTCCGCCTTCTCGACGGTCAGCTCGTCGGGCGCCAGCTCGTCCGGCAGTGAGGCCTTCTGGTCGCCGATCTGCACGTACGGGCCGTAGCGGCCGACGCGGACGACGACCTCCTCGCCGGCGTCGTTGCGGCCGATGACGATCGAGTTGACCTCGCGGGCGTCGATCTCGTCGAGGTTCTTGCCGACGAGC
>JANPKC010000204.1:0-3214 GCA_031425855.1 Actinomycetes bacterium
AGCGGTTCGAGCAGGTCGCCCAGCGCGGAGAAAGGAAGCTCAGCCTCCGTCTCGGCCGGTCGGCACGAGAGAACCCGGTGCGAGAGCTCCCTGCCGATGCGGACGCCCTCCTCCCAGAGCGTGGTCTTGCCGATTCCCGCCTCGCCTTCCAGCAGCACGACGTGCGAACCGTCCCGAGCCCCGAGCAGCTTCGCTATCCGCTCGAGCTCAGGCTCGCGGCCGACCACGACTGGCGGTGCCGAGGTCAACCGAGGAGTCTTCCGGCCGCAGGCGGGTAGGTCTCCGTTGCCACGGTGGTGCTCCTGAGTCTAGGAGCGCCGTCCGGGAATATCTACGTCGCGCCGAGCCTCATCGCCTCGACGACCGCGCTCGGGGCCAGGCCCGCCCGTCGGCCCGCCTCGCTGACCTCGACCGCCGATCCGCCCTCGAACAGGAGAAAGCAACGCCCGTCCTCCGGCACGTGGATCGTGCGCAGGTACCGCAGGCTGGCGCCTTCGGCGCGCATCTGCGCCGCGATGGCCCGTGAGCGCTCGGCGAGCGCCTGGATTTCGGCGCCCGGGACAACGGGCTGCTCCAACTCGACGAGGAACCGGCAGAGGCCCGTCATGGCGTTTCACGCTACCCCTCGCCGTGGGCGGGCGAAACGTGGAAACCCACACGGAATAGCGCCGCTAGGATTTGGACTATGTGCCGGAACATCAAAGTGCTCCACAACTTCGAGCCAGCCGCGACTCCTGAGGAGATCCGCGACGCCGCGCTGCAGTACGTCCGCAAGATCAGCGGCGCGACCAAGCCCTCGAAGGCGAACGAGGCTGCGTTCGCGCGCGCCGTCGACGAGGTGACCGCCACCTCGCAGCGGCTGCTCGGCTCGCTCGTCACCGCGGCCCCGCCCCGCGACCGCGAGGTCGAGGCCGCCAAGGCCAAGGCCCGCTCCGCCGCTCGCTTCGCGTAGGCTCCGCGGCGTGCTCGGCGCGATCCTCACCCTGCTCGTCTCCGGCCTGATCGTCGGGCTCCTCGCCCGGTTCGCCGTCCCGGGCAAGGACCCGCTGCCGATCTGGCAGACGATCCTGCTCGGGATTGCGGGCTCCTTCCTCGGTGGGATCCTCGCCGGGCTTTTCGGCGCCATCGACGGCGACGACACGCTCACCGCCGGCGAGGCGACGACGTCGTTCCTGTTTGCGGTCGGCGGCGCGATCGTGCTCCTGATCGCCTACCGCAAGCTCGTACAGAAGCGGCCGCTCACCGGTCCCCGCTCGTAGCCGTTGACACTTGCGCCGCGGGCGCGCGAGAATCGGCGCAACTCAAGGGAGGGGTTACCATGGCGAAAGCCATCCGCACCATCGCTGCGGCCGTGCTCGTCCTGCTCGTTCCGATCTCGGGCGCGTCGGCAGTGCCGGTGTCCGACCTCGTCCACGATCGCGAGCACGCCGCGCTCGACGCCGCGAAGCTCTTCGCGTCGAGCCAGGGGAGCACCGCCTCGACACTCGTCGCGGACAACTTCCAGCTCCTCGGCCACGCCAACCTCGGCGGCGGCGTCCCGAACGGCGACGTCTGGTTCTACGACCACGGCGGCTCGGTCGGGAAGTTCGCGTACGTCGGCACCTGGAGCGCGCAGTGCACGGGTCAGGGCGCCAAGATCGTCGACGTCAACAACCCGACGAAGCCGAAGTGGGAGGGCTTCGTGGGCGCGCGCAAGAACTCGTCGAACGAGGACGTCGTCGTCCGGCGGATCGGCACGCGCGACGTGCTCGGGATCGGCGTCCAGGCCTGCGGGCCCGGCGGGTCGGAGGGCCTCGCGCTCTACGACGTGACGAACCCGCGCAACCCGGTGGAGCTCAGCTTCCTGCAGACGCCGTCGGTGCACGAGCTCGACCTCGTCGTCAGGCCGGACGGCAGGGCGCTCGCGCTCCTCGCGACGCCGTTCACGGAGTTCCCCGACACGTACTTCGGTACGTCGTTCGGCGGCGAGTTCCGCATCGTCGACATCACGAACCCGGCCGCGCCGGTCCCGCTTTCCGACTGGGGGATCATCGCCGACTCGGACCTGATGATCCAGGGCGGCAACGACCCGGTCTCGAGCTCGTTCCAGGGGCTGCCGGGCTTCTTCGCCGCCCACTACGCCCACAGCGTGCGGGGAGCCGACGCCGGCTCGACGGCGTATGTCTCCTACTGGGACGGGGGCGTGCTCAAGTTCGACATCTCGAACCCGGCGGCGCCGGTCTACCGCGGGCGGACGATCTATCCGCGCGGCTCGAGCGGCGACGCCCACTCGATGGTGCCGTACCAGGTGGGGGCGACGCGGTACATCCTCCAGAACGACGAGGACTTCCAGGCGTTGCCGGACGTGATGGCGACGAGCTCGGCCCCCGGAGCCGGCGCCTGGGAGGGGTTCCAGCAGCCGTGGTCGCCCGGGCTCCTCACGGACGGCGGCCAGACGCTGACGGGAACGGTTCACGACGCGGGCGACGGCTGCCATGCGGCGGACTACGTTGGTGCCGCAGGAGACGTCGCGCTGGCCGACACCGTCGACCCGTTCTACGTCGGCATCATCGCCGGCTGGACGGCGCCGTGCTCGGTCGGCGAGCAGGCGATCGCGGCCTCGGCCGCGGGCGCGAAGGCGCTCGTCTCGAACCTCGTCAGCCCGGACGACGCCTACTTCCTCGGGCCGGGCGTGGGCGCGAAGGCGATGGCAGGGATCACCATCCCCGTGTTCTCGATCTCCGACATCGACGACATGGCGGATGCGATCCGGGCCGCCGGGGCGGCGACGATCACGTTCAGGGCGGAGGAGCCGTCGTGGGGCTACCTCCGCGTCTTCCGGGAGGACACGACGGGCGAGTGGCACCAGGTCGGGTCGTTCACCGGTGCGCCGCACGCGTTCGGCGAGTTCCCGAACCCGCCCGGCAGCTGGTCGATCCACAACACGGAGGTGCTCCGCAACCGTGCGTACTCGGCGTGGTACTCGAACGGGATCGTCGCGCTCGACCTGACGAATCCGGCGGCGCCTACGCTGGTGGGGCAGTTTATTCCCGACACGAGCAGGCGCCACGCGAACTCGCTCGGGACCGGGCCTGCGGAGGTGTGGGGCGTCGCGATCGACCCCGCGACCGGGATCGTCTACGCGAGCGACATGCGCAGCGGCCTCTGGATCGTGCGGCCGACGGGGCCGGCCGCCGGATAGTCCGGCTCGTGAGGGGGCCGCCTCGGCGGCCCC
>JANPKC010000205.1:0-5114 GCA_031425855.1 Actinomycetes bacterium
CTTTTTCATTGCCGCGATACAGAGGAGGCAGACCGATGGCGAATCACCTGACGCCCGATGAGCTTTCGAAGGAGCTCGGCATCGACCGGCAGGAAGTGATTCGGGTGTGCATCGAGGAAGGCGTGCCCATCTACCAGGGCAAGATCGACAAGACGCTCTTCGCGGCGCAGCTGGAAGCTCTCGGCGCGATGCCGCACGCGCACTAGCGCGCGCCTTATTTTCGCGCGGCCGCCTTGCGGGGCCGCGCCGTGGACTTGGCAGCCGGCTTCTTCGTCGCCGGCTGCCTTGCCTGCTTGGCCTCCTCGACGCTGCGGCGGAGCGCGTCCATCAGGTCGACTTCGGGCGTCTCCTGAGCGGGCTCCGGCGCGACCGCGATCTCCTCGCCGGCGAGCTTGGCCTCGAGCAGCGTCTTCAGGTCGCGGCGGTAGTCGCTCTGGAGCTCGGACGGGTCGAAATCGCCGGCGAGGCTCGCGATCACCTGCTGCGCCAGCGCGAGCTCCGGCTTCTTGACCGCCGTCTCCTCGACCGCCTCCTCGATCTCGGCCTGAGAGTAGACGTCGGCGGCGAGGAAGAGCGTCTCGAGCGCGAGCGCGTCGCCCTTCGGCCGGATCAGGCACAGCTTCTCCTTGCCCTGCTGGACGAACCGGCCCAGCGCCGCCATCCCGCTCTCGTTCATCGCGTTCAGCAGCAGCACGTACGGCCGCCGGGCCGCGGTCGCCTGCGCGGGAACGAGGAAGTAGGTGCGGTCGAAGAAGATCGGATCGACCTGGGACGCGTCGACGAAACGGCTGATCTCGATCGAGCGCGAGTCGTCGCGATTCGTGAGCGCCTCGATCTCCTCGTCCTCGACGACCACGAACTGGCCCTTGGCCACCTCCCAGCCCTTGACGATCTCGTCGGGGCCGAGGTCGCGCTCGTGCACCGGGCAGAAGCGCTTCTGCTTGATCGGCGTGCCGCATTCGCGGTGCAGCATCCGGAAGGACACGTCCGAGGCGCGGGCGGCGGGCTTGGTCGCCGGGGCGAGGCCCACGGGGATCGAGACGAGTCCGAAGCTGATCGAGCCGTTCCAGGTCGTGCGCATCTGGCCTTCCAGTGTAGAGGGACCGAATCGATTCGCCCTTCCCGGCGGCATCCCTTCTCCCTAGAGTGCGAGCGATGAGCGAGAAGCGAACGATCGAGCGGCTCTGGCGCGACGCGGTGGCGGCCGGGCGGCCGACGCCCGCGTACCTGATCCAGGACGGGGACGACTGGAATCCCCTCTCCTGGTCGGAGGCCGCGCAGCGTGTCGAGAGCTACGCGAACGGCCTGCTCGCGCTCGGCGTCCGCAAGGGCGACGCCTTCTCGATTCTCGGCTCGAGCCGCGTCGAGTGGGCGCTGTTCGACTTCGCGCTCGGCTCGATCGGCGCGATCGGCGCCGCGATCTACGCAAACAGCTCGCCGAGGGACGCCGGCTACATCCTGGAGCACTCGGAGTCGGTCGGCGTGCTGTGCGAGGACGAGACACAGCGCGCCAAGGTCGAGTCGGTGCGCGGTGAGATCCCGCGGCTCCGGCACGTTCTCACCTACGGCGACCTCGACGACCTGGCCGCGCGCGGCCGTGCCTACGCGGCCGAGCATCCGAACGCCCTCCGCGAGGCCGGCGAGCAGATCGAGGAGGACGACCTCTTCACCTACATCTACACCTCGGGCACGACCGGCCCACCCAAGGGCTGCATGATCTCGCACCGCAACTACTACGCGATGGTCGCCGTCGTCGACGACCTGCCGAACTTCACGGGGCCGGAGGACACGATGCTCCTCTACCTCCCGCTCGCGCACAACTTCGGCCGGCTGATGCACCTCTCGGGCGCGTACGTCGGCTACGCGATCGCCTTCCTCCCCGACCCGCTCCAGGCCGCCGCCGCGCTCCCGGCCGTCAAGCCGACGGTCTTCCCGAGCGTCCCGCGCGTGTACGAGAAGATCCACACGGCGGTCGTCGCCAAGTTCGACGCGGAGACGGGCCTGAAGCGGAAGCTGATCGACTGGGCGCTCGACGTCGGCCGGCGGGTCAGCGCGCTTCGCCGCGCAGGCGAGCCCGTGCCGGGCGGGCTCAACGCGCAACACCGCCTGGCTGACAGGCTCGTCTACTCCAAGGTGAAGGAGCGTCTCGGCGGCCGCCTGCGGCTCGCGATCTCGGGCGGCGCCCCGCTCTCGCCGGAGATCGCGGAATTCTTCCACGCAATCGACATCCTGCTGGTCGAGGGCTACGGGCTGACGGAGTGCACGACCGCGGCGTCGACCAACACGCACGACGCCTACCGCTTCGGCACCGTCGGGCGCGCGCTTCCGGGCACGGAGGTGAGGGTGGCCGAGGACGGCGAGCTGCTGATCCGCAGCGACACCGTCTTTCAGGGCTACTACAAGGATCCCGAGGCGACGGCCGAGGTGCTCGGCGCCGACGGCTGGCTCGCGAGCGGCGACATCGCCGAGATCGACGCGGACGGCTACATCACGATCACCGACCGCAAGAAGGACATCATCGTCACCGCCGGCGGGAAGAACGTCGCGCCCCAGAACCTCGAGAACGAGCTCAAGAACTCCAAGTACGTCTCCCAGGCGATGGTCGTCGGCGACCGGCAGCCGTACATCGCGGCGCTGATCACGCTCGATCCGGAGGCGCTTCCGGCCTGGGCGGCCGAGCGGGGGCTGCCGCAGGACATGGAGAGCCTCGCGAGAGCCGACGAGGTCCGGGAGCTCGTGCAGCAGGTCGTCGACGACGTGAACGCCGAACGCTCCCGCTACGAGCAGATCAAGCGCTTCACGATCCTGCCGCGCGACTTCACGATGGACGACGACGAGCTGACACCGACGCTGAAGCTGAAGCGCCGCGTCGTCGCGCAGCACTTCGGCGCCGAGCTCGGCGAGCTTTACGAGGGGGAGACGCTGAACCAGGCGGCCGGCGTTTGACATATACCCCAGTGGGGTATTATGATCCGCCTCTATGAATCTCAACCGGCTTGCCTTCAGCGCCACCGTCCACTGCCTGACCGGCTGCGCCATCGGCGAGGTGCTGGGGATGATCATCGGCACTGCGCTCGGCTGGAGCGACTACGAGACGATCGCGCTCGCCGTCGTGCTGGCGTTCTTCTTCGGCTACTCGCTGACGATGCTGCCGCTCCTGCGCTCCGGGATCGCGTTCGGTGCAGCCGTGCCGCTCGCGCTCGCCTCGGACACGATCTCGATCGCGGTGATGGAGATCGTCGACAACGCGATCATGCTGCTGATCCCCGGCGCGATGGACGCCGGCCTGACGAATCTGCTCTTCTGGGGCAGCCTGGCGTCGGCGCTGCTGATCGCCGGCGCGGTCGCGTTCCCCGTCAACCGCTGGCTGATCGCCCGCGGCAGGGGGCACGCCGTCGTGCACGAGCACCACGGCCACCATGGCCACGAGCACTCGGCCGCAGGCTAGAGGCGCCGCGCGCCGACCCAGGTACGCGCGTACCAGGAGTCGGAGAGGCTGGAGATCTTGACCACGTCGCCCGTGCGCGGCGCGTGGATGAACTGCCCGCCGCCGATGTACATGCCCATGTGGCCGAGCCCGTTGAAGAAGACCAGGTCTCCCGGCTGGAGTTGATCCTTCGAGACGGGCGTGCCCAGCCCGTACTGGGTCGCGGCGTGATGCGGCAGCGAGACGCCGAGCTTCGCAAAGACGTACATCGTGAAGCCGGAACAGTCGAAGCCGGTCTCCGGCGATGCACCACCCCACTTGTAAGGGACGCCGAGGAACTGCATCGCGATCCCGACCGCCGCGCCGTACCGGGCACCCGGCGCCGGCGCGATCGCCTGCTCGACGGACTCGGACTGGACGAGCGCCTGCGGCGCTGCGGCCTCCGACGTTGTCTGCGACTGCTGCGGCTGCTGTTGCGCGGCCCTGAAACGCGCGCGGGCCCGGGCTGCGAGCCGCTCCTGCCGGCGCTGCTCGGCCGCCTCGAGGCTCGCGATCTGATCCTTGATCGAGGAGAGCAGGCGCTGGCGCTCCGCGAGCTGGCCCTCGATCGAGCTGCGCTGCGAGGCCTTGTCCGCCACGACGTGCACCTGTGCCTTCTGGGCCCGCTCGAGACGGGACTTGCGCGTGATCACCTGAGCGCGGAAGCTCTTCACCTCGGAGAGCACGCGCGCGTCCTGCTCCGAGACGCGCTCGACGGCGTCGATCCGGTTGAGCAGGTCGTCGATCGACTTGGCCGCGAGGATGACCTCGATCGTGCCGCCGTCGCCGCCGCCGGTGTAGAGCGCGACGAGGCGCTCGGACAGATGGGACTGCGCGGCCTTGAGGCTCGACCGCGCGATCGTCAGGTGGCGCGAGTTCGTCGTCAGCTCGCCCTTGATCCGGTCGAGCTTGACGTTGGCGAGGTTGTACGACTCGATCGCGTACGACAGTTGCCCGTCGATCTCCTGGATCTGGGCCAGCACGCTCTGCGCCTCGGCGCGCTTCGCGGAGACGGAGGGGTCTGCGGCCGCCGTGTTGACGGAGGCCAAGGCGACGGCCAGCAAAACGGCCGTCAGCAACGTGAGGATCGCCGGCGCCTTTCTCGTGCTCGGGTGGATTACCGTTCCCTCCGCTCGAACACGCGTGGCAGCCCGGTGGGGGCCAGGTCCGTCACAAGTGGGGCACCCTAGCAGCCGTGGCGGACGGCCGCAACGCTCAACAGAGCCAAAAACGAGGCCGAAGGTCTCCGGCCGGTGAAGCACAAACCCGCGCACAGGCGCCTCAAAGTTGCTACGGTCCGCGCCTCGTGAAAGCGCATTCGACGAGCGACGCGGCGCGTCTCGCTGCCGTTTTCACGGGCCTGCTGCTGCTCGCGTCCGTTCCGGTCGCGCTCGCGGCGGACGTGACCGGCCTGCGTTCTCAGGCTGCGGGCCTCAGGGCGAGCTCGGGCTCGCTCGAAGCACGAGCCGCGGCGGCCACGCTCGAGCTCTACTCGCTGGAGGCGGAGCGCGGGCGTGCCCGCGCCGAGCTGGCCGGTGTCGAGGCGCAACGGACGGCCCTGGCGCGCGAGCAGGCCTCCGCACGCGCTCAGCTTGCAATCGCACGGCAGGCGGTCTCCGCGTCGCAGGGCCAGCTCGCCGATCTCGCC
>JANPKC010000206.1:0-1884 GCA_031425855.1 Actinomycetes bacterium
CCGCGGGGCTCGCGCGCGGCCTCGACGGCGGCGCGGTTGCCGGCCGGTGTCGCCAGATCGGCCTCGAACGGCTCTCCCGGGCCGGCTGGATCCGGGCGCAGGTCGACCGCGAACACCGCATGGCCGTCGCGTTCCAGCCGCCCGGCGATCGCGCGGCCGATGCCGCTGCCCGCACCCGTGACGAGAGTTCGGCGTCGCACCCGGGAGACGTTAACGCTGTGAGGCGTCAGGCGGCTTCGCTCGGCGGCGTCAGCACGAGGATGAAGCTGCCGTCGGGCGAGGGCTGTACCTGCGCCGCGTACGTTCGCGGCTGGGTGAGTCGAAGGATCGTGCCCTCCTCGAGCGAGCCGAGCGCGCCGATCCGGGGTCGTGCCGTCGGCAGCAGCGAGGAGAGCGGCCGCTGGAGCTCGTCCGTGACGTCGCTTCGTCGCAGGAAGACGGTGCCGTTGCTCTCGCCCTTCTGCGTCGGCGGCATGAAGACGATCACCGAGTCGACGTCGTCGACGTACTTGAGCGTGTAGAGGGAGAGCTCCAGCGCCTGGCGCCGCAGCAGCGTGAAGCGCCCCTCGGAGGCGGCGCCGGTCGCGATCTCGCACTGCTCTTTCGAGTCTGCGCCGCAGAGCCCGAACGAGACAACGTTGCTGCCGTCGTAGCGCGCGATCTCGTCCTCCTCGGCGAGCCCCTTCGACGTGTCGGGCCGGACGAAGACCGCGCGGACCGGGAGGTCGCCGGTCTCGGTCGGGACGGCCAGCGCGCTGACGAGGCTGACCGTGAGCTGCTTGCCGTTCTCTCCCTTGTAGGCCTTCGGGATCCGGTCTGCGATCTGGCGGACCTTGGCGAGCCGGCTGCCGGTCGGCTCCCAGGCAGACCAGGCGGGCTCCTTCGGCGCGTCCGGCCGTCCGGCCAGGACGATGAACGAGCCGACCCCGGCGCCGAGCAGCATCGCGAGCAGGATGTAGACGAGCCCGAACCGCAACCGGTAGGAGCTGCGCCGGGCTCGCTCGCGGCGGTCGGGGAGCAGCGGCAGCTCTGGGGTCACATCGTCGGCCATGCGTCCTCGCTCGCGTAGTCGATCTCGGGCATCGTCAGCTTCGCGCCGTCGAGGATCTCGACCAGCTCGTCGCCGAAGACCTCGCGCCGCTCGACCAGCTCGTCCGCGATCCGCTCGACCGCGTCCCGGTTGTGCACGACGAGGTTGTAGGCGGAGACGTACGCCTGGCCGAGGATCTGGGCTGCGAGCGCGCGCTTGTCGCGATCGTTGAGCACGCCGGCGATCGGGTTCTCGCTGAACGGGCCGCCGGCGCTCGTCCGGTTCATGATCTGCAGCCCGATCGACTCGAAGCGCTTCAGCACGCGTGCGCGCGCCTCCTCCTCGCCCTCGTCGTCGAGCGGGGTCGCCGTGAACGGCTCCGGGCCCATCGCCGACGCGCCGACCATCCATGCCGCCTGCGCCGTGGCCGACTGGACGTCGCCGCCGACGCCGTTCGAGTTCTCGCCGTAAAAGACGCGCTCCGCCGCCATCGCCCCGAGCGCCCAGACGAGCCGCGCCATCTCGTCGCTGCGGAAGCGGCTGAAGCGCTCCTCCTTCTCGAGCGCCTGGTGGTGGCCGAGTGAGCCGCCGCGCATGCGGATCGAGAGCCGCGTCGACTCGGCCCCTTGCATGAAGACGTGGCCCGCCGCCGCATGGCCGGCCTCGTGGATCGCGACGGCCTTCGTCTCGGAGGCGATGTACTCGATCCCGATCGCCGTGCCCGACTCGATCGTCGTCATCGCCTCGACGAGGTCGCCCCACGCGAAGCGGTCGCGGCCGTCGTGGTGGGCGAGCGTCAGCGCCATCGAGCAGACCTGGTCGATCATCGCCGGCGAGTAGCCGTTCGTGATCCG
>JANPKC010000207.1:0-1502 GCA_031425855.1 Actinomycetes bacterium
CGTTCGAGACGACCTTGGGGCTACGGACGTACGCGACCGAGCCGGGAACTCGGAAGCTCGTGTCCTCCGGCTTCAGCGTGTAGTTGATCATCGAGTAGATGAGGCCCTTGTTGCCGTCGACGTGGAGCTGCTCCGCGTCGATCAGGTAGCAGGAGCCGACGCCGCAGTTGGAGAGGTGCGACAGGCTCATCTCGTTGTCGATCCCGTCGGCGTCGAGGCCGAGCGGCGAGTTGATCCAGTCGCCGAACGAGCCGGTCGTCGTGTAGGCGATCGTGTCCCACACGGTCCCCCACTGGACGCCGTACAGCCGCTGGTCGTCCTTCGAGGCCGTGTTCGGCTTGATCAGCGGCGACCAGGAGAGGCGCTGCTCGGCGTCGCTCCACGCGCCTTTGACCGTCTGCAGGATCCGCTGGTTCTTCGAGTAGTCGTGCTCGCCGGCGCCGAGGAGCGTGAACGAGAAGGCGCGGTCGATCAGCTGGCCGTGCAGGTCGATGCCGCCGTCCCACTTCGGCCGGATCTGCTTCAGCACCTTGCCGAACGAGCGGGTCTCCGGCTCCGACCACGGCGTGAAGGGCCGGAAGGTGAAGCCCATCGTCGGCCAGTCGCGGTTCATGTCGACGCCGTTGCCGTTGTAGCGCTGGAAGAAGCGGACGCCGTTGTCGAGGTCGCCGCGCCTCCAGCCGTCGGGGTTCGCGAAGATGAAGTAGACGGCCGAGCGGCGCAGGGCGTCGCCCGCGGTGACGCTCTCGCCGGGCGTCGTCTCGAGGAGCGGATGCGGGAGCGTCCCCTCCTTGGAGCATGTGACCGGCGCCGAGGCGACGCCGCCCTCGCAGGCGGCCCAGGTCGCGAGGTCCTCAGCGGCACGAACGCCCGCCTCGGCACCGGCACGCTCGATCCCGTGGATCGAGAGCGGGAAGGTGAAGAACTTCTTGTCCGTGTCGGGAACCCGCTCGTCCGTGACGCGGAGCAGGTAGAGCGAGGAGCGCTCCCGGCCGGCCGGGACGCCCTGCTGCGGCAACCCCGCCGAGCAGAGGTCGGCGCTCGAGGTCGAGCTGGTGCAGTCCGAGCCGTCGCCGAAGTCGCGCTTGAGCTCGTAGAACTCGACGAACTGCGGGAACAGGGTCTCGAGGTACTCGACCCCGCCGACCATGTCGGCGTAGGAGAGGAAGTCGACGGCGCCGCACGTCGCGTTGCCCTTCGCGAAGGGCGACCGGCTCGGCGCCTGGGCGGGCGCGGGCCAGTACGCGTGCGGGTCCGGGAACACGCGGCCGCAGAGCTCGTAGGCCGCCGCAGTGGTGGCAACCGGTGCGGAGCCTCCGACTCCGGTCGCCGGGCCGAGCAGCAGGACCGCCGCGATCGCGACGAGGCCTGCCAGGGAGCGCGTTCTCATCGATTCCTCCTGGGCTTAGGACGGGAGCGGGGGCCACACCGCCCCCGCGCCCCCGGGGTCAACACAAGCGCGGGGCCGACGGGCCGGCCCCGGCGCCGGACGTCTTCGTGCC
>JANPKC010000208.1:0-8158 GCA_031425855.1 Actinomycetes bacterium
CGACCTCGTCCACGCCCTCGACGCCCGCCGCGGCCTCGTGGATCGACTCCTGGATCATCTGGCCGGCGGGGCACCCCATCGATGTGAGCGTGTGGATCACCTTCACCTTCGGGCCGTCGATCTCGACGTCGTAGAAGAGGCCGAGCTCGACGATGTCCATCCCGAGCTCGGGATCTTCGACGGTGTGCAGCGCGTTGACGATCTGTTCGCGGTCGACCATATGAAACAGGCTACCCGAGCAGGCGCACTTCCTCTTTTCGGTCGCGGGCGAAGAAGTGGATGCTCTCTGAGAAGCGGACCCAGTTGCAGCGCATGCACATCACGAGCGAGTGCGTGCGCGCGCTGTCGGTGAGGAACCGGACGCCGCGGAGGAGGTCGCCGTTCGAGACGCCCGTGGCGACGACGATCACGTCGCCGGGCGCGAGATCCTCGGAGGTGAACACGCGGTTGACGTCCTCGATCCCGTAGGCGGTCGCCTCCTCGATCTCCGCCCTCGTCGTCGGCCAGAGCTGCGCCTGCAGCTCGCCGCCGAGGCAGCGGAGCGCGGCAGCGGAGAGCACCGCCTGGCGCGTGCCGCCGATCCCGACCGCGAGATGGTCGTTCGTGCCGCGGATCGCGGCTGAGATCGACGCGGTCACGTCGCCGTCCTGGATCAGCTTGATCCGCGCGCCGGCGCCGCGGATCTCCTCGATCAGGTCGTGGTGGCGCGGCCGGTCGAGGACGAGCGCGGTGATGTCGTTCGCGTTGCGGCCGAACGCCTGCGCGACGGCGGCGACGTTCTCGGCGATCGGCTTCGTCAGGTCGATCCGGTCGCGCGCGCGCGGCCCGACCGCCATCCGGCGCATGTACATGTCGGGCAGCTTCAGCAGCGATTCCGGCGGGCCGACGGCGAGCATCGACATCGCCCCGGTTCCTCCTCGCGCGACCACGCCGCGCCCCTCGAGCGGGTCGACGGCGAGATCGAACGCCTCGCCGCCCGCACCGACGGCGGAGCCCATCGTCAACACGTCGCCGTCGTCGGGGCCGATCACGACCGTGCCGCTGATCGGCAGCTCGGTCAGGCCTGCGAGCATCGCCACCTCCGCCGCCTCCTCGGCCGCGTCCTGGTCGTCGCGACCGAGCCAGCGCGCCCCGGCCAGCGCCGCCCATTCGGTCGCCCGCGCGAAGAGCACGCAGGGACAGATGTCGAGGGCCGTGTCGCTCACGTGCCGATCATCCTCGAACTCCGCGCGCCGCGCGCTCGGCCTGCTCGAGCACGAGGTTCATGACGGCCGCGATCGCCTCGCTCTGCGACTCGTTCTCGACCACGTGCACGTCGTTTCTGGCCGCGCGCTCGAGCACGTATTCCTGGATCATCCGGATCTCGGGCATGCCGGCGATGTAGCGGTCGACGGGACGCACTCCGTCCGAGGTCGCATCGCGGATCCAGAAGTGCGTCTTGTGGATCTCCTCGTCGTGGATCGCGAGCACGCACTGGACGACGAGCGCGCCCTGGAGCTCGGTCGTGATCATGCCCGGCACGAGATGGACGCCCTCGAGCACCATCGACCACCCCTCGTCGAGCGCCCGCTGCAGGGCCGCCTCGACGCCGGTGAGCACGTTCCGCGTCTGGTCGAGAAAGCCGAGCAGGGCAGCGTCGCCCGACTCCTCCTCCTCCGCCTTCGACAGCCCGAGCCCGGCCTCGAAGCTCGAGTAGTGGATCGACGGCATGAACTCCTTCGCGAAGAACGCCCGCATGGTCTGGCGCACGAAGTCGGTGGAGGTGACGCGCGTGATCCCGAGCCGGTAGGCCACCTCGGTGGCGACCGTCGACTTGCCCGTGCCGGTGCCGCCGCCGACGAGCAGGATCACCGGCAGGTCGAGCTCCTGGAGGTCGCGGAAGCGGCGGAGCTGGCGAATCGCCCGCGGGCCACGCTCGGCGCCGAGGTAGTCGCTCGCAAGCTCGCGGAGGCGGTCGAGGTCGACCGACACCTCGCCCCGTTCGGCCAGGTCGCACTCGGTTCGCCGCGCGAGCTCGTAGGCCTCGTCCTCCTTCAGCCCGACGGCCGTCAGCGCCCTCGCCATCAGGCCCTTCGAGTACGGCGAGTCGGCGCTGCCGAGGAAGTTGCGCTCCCCCTTGCGGCGCTCGCTCACGCGATCGCCTCCTCGGCGAGCCGGAGCAGCTCGGCGTCCAGATCCTGCCCGTCCGCGGTCAGGACGTCGCTGCCGGCGAGCACGACCTCCACCCCGCGCTCGCTCGCGGCTTCCGCGACGACATCGATCGCGGCAGCCTTCAGCTCGACGAGGAAGACGTCGGCCTCGACGCTTCCGAGCTCGGCGCGCAGGGTGCCCCGGTCGGCGAGCGCGCCGGAGACGTGGACGACGTCGGCGCCGTACTCCTCGGCCAGGTGCGCGGCGAAGAGCTTGTGGGCCGACGCCGGGGCGGTCGAGAAGAACGCCACCTTCCTCCCGTCCACGTCCGCGGCCGGACGCGGGCGCAACGTCGTCGGGATCACGACCGGCGCCAGGGCGAGGGCACGGCCGTGCAGCTCCTCCCAGCCCGTCCCTCGCTCGGCCATCGTCAGGATCACGAGATCGGAGACGAGATGGCGGTACTCGTTCAGGTAGCCGGTGGCGACGTCCGGGTCCATCGCGGCGTTGACGACGAGAATCCGCCGCGCCGTGTCGACGGGCGGGATCGCCGCTCCGCTCCCGTCGAAGAGCACGAGGTCGGGGCCGAGCTCGCGCGCCAGCCGCGCTCCCTCGTGCACGTTCGAGACCGCGACCGTCCCGGCGAGCCCGCCGCCGCAACGCCTGCAGCCCACGGTCGTGACCCCGGCGAGCGCGGCCGTCTCGAGGTAGTCGGACGCGGCGTGGCGGCCGCTGCGCGAGAGCTCGAGCAGGGCGTCGACATCCGGAGCGACGTCCGCGACCTCCGGCTCGGGCGGCCCGCCCCGCCCCATCGCGACGACGACCACCTTCCGCTCGCGGGCGTACAGCTGCGCCGCGTGGGCGGTGATCGCCGTCTTGCCGACCCGCTTGCCGGTGCCGACGATCCCGATCGACGGGAGCGGAAACGGCTCCAGCTCGGGCGGGTCGAAGCGGAAGTCGGCGCCGACGTACGGCAGACCCGCCGCGAGCACACGGCTCGCGAGCCGGAAGCGCTCGCGCGGGCCGAGCACGGGCTCGTCGGAGAGGTCGACGACGAGCTCGGGCCGGTACTCGGCGAGCGCGGCGTCGAGATCGGCTGCGACCTCCACGCCGTAGTCGGCGTCCTCGCGCAGCTTCTCGGTGCCGCCGACGACGTGCGCGGCGACGAAGTCGTACGGAAGCTCCTCGAGCGCGGCCCTGACGACCGGCGCGTAGTGCTCCCCGTCGATGAGGGCGAGTGCGCGCTGGGTCACGAGCGCGTGGTGACCTCGTCCTCGATCCGCCCCGTGTACTTCTCGTACTCGAACGTCTCCAGCGAGAACTGGATGATCCGCTCCTGCCCGTGGAAGGGGTGCTTCCGCCAGACGGCGACGTGGCTGCCCGAGACCTCGACGACGTTGTAACAGGGCCTCGTGTTGCCGCGCAGGCGCAGCGACGAGACGGTGCCGGTGTTGACGACGAACAGGTTCTCGAGCTTCCAGGCGTAGGGGACGTGCTTGTGCCCGGAGAGGACGAGCTGGACGCCCGCGCGCTGGAGGCATTCGATCGTGTCGCCCGCGTCGTAGATCACGTTTCGCTCCCGGCCCGTCCCCGGCACCGGCAGCAGATGGTGGTGGCAGACGAAGACGCGCAGCGTCGGCTCCCGCCCCCTCTCGTCCTTCTGGGCGAACTCCTCCTCGATCCAGCGGTAGCGGCCGCGTCCGATCTGGCCGTGGTCGAGGTCGGGCTCGGTCGAGTCGACCGCGACGACGGTCGCCGGGCCGACGCGCAGCACCGAGTTCCGGTCGCCGAAGTGCTGCTCGAAGTGGACGTAGCCGACGTTGCGCGAGTCGTGGTTCCCCGGGATCACGACCATCGCCTCGCACTGCACCTTGTCGAGGTAGCGGCGCGCCTCCTCGTACTCGTGCTTGAAGCCGAACGTGGTCAGGTCGCCCGAGCAGACGACGATGTCCGGCTTCAGGTCGTTGATCTCGGCGATTGCGCGCTCGAGCAGGCCGGGGACGAAGTACTGCCCGCCGCAGTGGAGGTCGGACAGGTGCGCGATCGTGAAGGTCGTCCCCTCCGGCGGCTCGGACATGCGAGAAGCATAGGAGGGATCGAGCGGGCGCTGTCCGAGGCCCGCGCTACCTTGAGACTCGTGCCAGCGCAGCAGCCCGCGTTTCGCGCGTTCGCAGGCTCGAACCCGCCCAGGTTTGTCAACGAGGTCGAGCTGGAGTGCGCGAAGATGCTCGACTACTACGGCGTCCCCTGGGAGTACGAGCCGACCACGTTCGTGCTCGAGCGCGATCCCGACGGGCGCGTCACGAGGGCGTTCACGCCCGACTTCTACCTCCCCGAGCAGAATCTCTACGTGGAGGTGACGGTGATGCGGCAGTCGCTCGTGACCCGCAAGAACCGGAAGCTGCGGGAGCTGAAGCGGCAGTACCCCGAGGTCAAGGTCAAGCTCTTCTACCGGCGCGACATCGAGCGCCTGGCCCAGCGATTACGGCTGAACCTCGCAACCTAGGTGGAAGGCCGCCGTTGCTAGCCGGCCGCCTCGCCGCCGACGGCCACCCGATCGGGGACGTCTACCTGACCCGCGAGGAGATCGGGCGCCGCGTGGCCGAGCTCGGCGACGAGCTGGCCGCGGCCTACGCCGGCCGCGAACCGCTGCTGGTCGCGCCGCTCAAGTCGAGCGCCGTCTTCCTCACCGACCTCTCGCGCGCGCTGCCGATCCCGCACGGGATCGACTTCCTCGAGCTCGCCGCGTACGCGAGCGGCCGCTCCGGGGCGGTCAAGCTGCTGAAGGATCTCGACACGGCGGTCGTCGGCCGGGAGGTGATCGTCGTCGAGGACGTCGTCGACACCGGCCTGACGCTCAACTTCCTCGCGCGGACGCTCGCGCTGCGCGATCCCGCCGGCCTGTCGGCCGTGACCCTGCTCGATCGCCCGTACCGGCGGCTCGTGGACGACGTCCCGCTCGACTATGTCGGCTTCACCGTCCCCGACGAGCTCTTCGCGGGCTACGGCCTCGGGATCGACGAGCGCTGGCGCTCGCTGCCCGACCTGCACGTCGTCGCCGTCGAGGAGCTGCCCGCCCACCTCACCGGCGACAGCTACCGGGCGCCGCGCAAGGCTGCCTAGACAGCACGCGGCCGCCCACGAGGGGCGGCCGGGTGCGCGTCGGGAGACCAGGGAACGACATCCTCGGAGAGACGTCGTTTCCTACTTACAATCTGTAAACGGGCGGGCGCGCGAACCAGATACGGGCGGTCGCGCTAGAGGTAGCCCATCGGGTCGACCGCGCCGCCGTTCACGCGTACCTCGAAGTGCACGTGCGGGCCGGTCGAGTTCCCCGTGTTTCCCGAGTAGGCGATCAGCTGACCCTGCGCCACCTGCTGGCCGACGCCGACGGTGACGCTCGTGTTGTGGGCGTACGCGGTCGAGATCCCACCGCCGTGGTCGACGACGACGAGGTTCCCGTAGCCGCCCATCCAGCCGGCCACGATCACGGTGCCCGCGGCGGCGGCGACGACGGGCGTGCCGTTGCCGACCGCGAGGTCGATGCCCTCGTGCATCCGGCCCCAGCGCCAGCCGAAGCCGCTCGTGAGGATCCCGTGCACGGGCCAGACGAAGCCGGCGGCCGACGCGGCGCCGGTGGGCGCGGGGACGACCGCGGCGCTCTGGGCCGAGCGGATCTTGGCCGCGAGGGCGGCGCTCTGCGCCTGCAGCTCACGCATGTGGCCGATCGCCTCTTCCTTGTCCTCGCGCACCGAGGCGAGCGTCGAGCGCTTGTCGCGCCGGGCAGTGGCGAGCGCGCGCTGGCTCCACGCGAGCCGGTCGCGGACGGCGCGCTGCTCGGCGGTGCGCGCCGCGACCGTGCGCGTGGTCTCGGCGACCTGACGGCGGGTCTTGCGGGTCGCGTTGCGCGTCTCCTGCATCTGCAGCTTCGCGCCCTCGACCTCGCCCGCGATCTTCCGGTCCTGGCGGCCGATCGTGTTGATGAACTCGAGCTGGTCGAGCATGTCCGAGAAGTTCCCGGACTCGAGCACGACCGAGAGGGACGACGTGCGCTCGGAGGTGTAGATCTCGACGAGGCGCTTGCTCAGGCGCGCAACGGCTTCCCGGTGCTGCCGCTGGAGGAAGACGAGCTTTTGCGTCTGCAGCTCGTAGAGCTGGTTCAGGCGGTCGAGCTTGCGCTGGTGCAACGCGAGCACGGTCTCGAGCTGGTCGAGACGCGACGAGGCCACGTCGACGTCGTTCTGGAGCGCGTCGATCTTCTCGGTGACGGCCTCGATCTCCGAGCTGAGCACGCCTTCCCGCTCGCGGGCCGCCTGGATCTTCTGCTCGAGCGCGCCGATCCGACCGTCGACCATCTCCTTCTCCTCGGAGGCGCTCTCCTGCCCCGACGCGACCGGGGAGAGAACGAGCAGGAGGCCGGCCAGAAGCAGGCCGATGCTGAGGCGTAGACGCATCCGAGGATAGTTTCGTCGGGGGGTCGGCCGTCCCTTTACGGAGCGGCCCTCGCCAGTGTAGCCCCGATCCTGTGTAAAGCTGCTGCGGCCCGACGCTACTGGGGCCCGGGCTCGGGCACGATCGCCGGCTCGGGCGGATCGCCCTCGTCCGGAGGGGGATAGGGCTCCGGGATCACGGCCGGCTCGGGCGGATCGAGCTCGCCCGGCGGCGGGTAGGACTCGGGAATCTCGAGTGGCTCCATGGGAGCGCTCTACCCGGAGCGCTCGGCCTTCACACGCGCGGGCGCGCCGGCGCGCGGCTCGAGCGCCCTCAACGCCTCGGCCGCCTCCCGGCGCAGCGGCCCCACGAGCGCACGGTAGTCCTCGTCCGAGACCTTGCCCGTCCGGTGGTCGAGCTCGAGCTCCTTCAGCGCCGCGAGTGCGCGGTCCCGCGCCTCGGCGAGGTCGAGCCGGCGCAGGTCGAGGTCGCTCGGCTCCGCGAGCACGTCCCGGTCGGCGCGCGGCTCGCGGAGGTACGGGAGCGCGACGACGACGACGCACGCGGCGGCGAGGAGCGCACCGAGGACGAGCGCCACGCTCACGACCTCGCCGGGGTCTCGGCGCCGTCGTAGCGCAGCGCGAGCCTGCGCCGCTCGCGCCCGTCCGGCCAGAGCGCGATCACGCCGCCGAGCACGAAGACGAATCCCGCGAGCCAGAGAAGGTTGACGAGCGGCTTGACGAAGACGCGGAGATAGACGGTGCCGTCTGCGTTGACCTGCTCGGCGATCACGAACAGGTCCTCGCCGGTGACGAGATCGCTTCGGACCCCGACCTCGTTCGAGACCTGGCGCTCGGCCGTGTACGCGTTCTTGCCCGCCTCGACCGTGCCCAGCCGGCTCCCGCCGCGCTCGACCCCGAGCCTCGCCCGCAACTCGGTGGCATTCGCCCCCTCGCGCTCCACCAGCCCGTTGTACGTCAGCCGATAGTCGGCCACGGCAAGCGTGTCGCCTCGAGCGAGCCTGCCCTCGGCGACGCTGTCGTAGGCGCTGGCGCCGATGATCCCGATCGCGAGCATGACGATCGCCACGTGCACGATGTAGCCGCCGTAGCGGCGCCGGTTGCGGGCGACGAGGGCCGAGAACGCCGCCGGCCAGGAGCCGCCCGAGAGCGCCCGCCTCGTCCGGGTTCCCCGGACGAACTCGAGCCCGATCGACGTCAGCACGAACGCCGCGAAGGTGTAGCCGATCAGCCCGGGAATCGACGAGCCGGCGCCGAGGAGCAGGAGGATCCCGCCGGAGAGGAGCGCCGCCGCAGCGGGCCACGCGAACGTGGTGCCGAGGCTCCGCAGCGAGGCGCGGCGCCAGGCGACGAGCGGGCCGATCCCCATCAGCAGCAGCAGCGGCAGCCCGAAGATCCGGACGAAGAAGTTGTAGTAGCCAGCGCCGACGAGGCGGCCCTGCCCCGTGACCGCCTCGTAGACGATCGGATAGATAACGCCCCAGAGGACCGTCAGCGTCAGGGCGACGAACAGCAGGTTGTTGTAGAGAAACGTCGCCTCCCGGGAGACCAGAGACTCGAGCCGAGCACGCGTGCGG
>JANPKC010000209.1:0-1521 GCA_031425855.1 Actinomycetes bacterium
GGTCGAGGTCGCGCGCGACCCGGCGCGCGACCTCCTCGGAGATCGCGCCCGACCGGCGAAGCTCGTTGACCGCGTCTCGCTCGGCGTTGAGGAGCTCGCGCCGCAGCCGCTGGAAGTCGCGCGAGCGCGCTTCGATCGAGCCGTCGTCGCCGCCGTCGAGCCAGGCCTCGAAGCGGTTGCGGCGGAAGTCGTAGCCGCCGCGCACCCGCTCGGCGGTGTCGTCTCGGACCCAGTCCTGCTCGACCAGCTCCTCCAGCCGCGCCAGTGCTGCGGTCGCCGCGTGGATTCGCGCCTTCGCCTCGTCGCGCCCCGCCTCCTCGCCGTCGTCCTCGAGCCGGAGCAGGCGAATCACCGCCGGCAGCGTCAGCCCCTGGACGACGAGCGTCCCGAAGATGACGGCGACGGTGAGGAAGAGGATGAGGCTACGGCCGGGGAAGGGCTCGCCCGAGTCGATCGTCAGCGGGATCGCTAGCGCCGCCGCGAGCGAGACGCCGCCGCGCATCCCCGACCAGGTGATCAGCGCCAGCGCCGCCGGCGGCGGCATCGGGTCGCGTGCGCGGATCCGCGGCACGAGCAGCCGCGGCAGCTTCGCGGCGGGGTAGATCCAGACGGCGCGGGCGGCGAGCACGGTCAGCCAGACGGCGGCCGCCCACCAGATCAGGTCGCCGGTGGAGTAGGCGTCGAGCTCATCGAGGATCCCGGGCAGCTGCAGCCCGATCAGGGTGAACAGGATCGCGTTCAGCGTGAAGGTGACGATCTCCCACGCCGACTCGCCCATCAGCCGCACCTCGGGCGTCGTCAGCTCGGGTGTGTGCCAGCCGAGGTAGACCCCGGCGGTCACGGCCGCGATCACCGCCGACACGCCCATCAGCTCCGCCGGGATGTAGGCGAAATAGCCCGTGAGCAGGGAGATCGTCACCTCGGCGGGCGGGAAGTCGAGCCGGAGGCGCACCTGGCGCACGATCCAGGCGACGCCGAGGCCGACGACGACGCCGCCGACGACGTTGAACACGAACGAGATCCCCGCCTCCCAGAGCGAGAAGGTGCCGCTGACCGCCGCGACCACCGCGAAGCGGTACGCGACGAGCGCGGTGCCGTCGTTGACGAGGCTCTCGCCCTCGACGATCGAGACGATCCGCCGCGGCACGCCGAGCCGCTGCATGATCGCGGTCGCCGCGATCGGGTCGGTGGGGGAGACCACCGCGCCGAGCACGAAGGCGGCCGCCCACGGCAGGCCCGGCACGATCTCGTGCGCGACGACGGCGACGACGACCATCGTCAGCAGCACGAGCCCGACCGCGAGCAGCCCCACCGGCCGCAGGTTCGCGCGCAGGTCTCGCAGCGAGGTGAAGAACGCGGCCCCGTAGAGGAGCGGCGGCAGCACGCCGACGAGGACGAGGTCGGGCGGCAGGTCGATCTCGGGCAGGCCGGGCGCGAATCCGAGCGCGAGCCCGCCGAGCACGAGGAGGATCGGATACGGGATCCGGAGCTTCGGGACGAGGACGAGCATCGCCGCGCCGG
>JANPKC010000210.1:0-4549 GCA_031425855.1 Actinomycetes bacterium
ATGAAGGTGAAGGCGCTCGCGTCGGTGCTCGCCCGCCGCTTCGGGATCGCGATGGCCGAGCCGCTCGTCCCGGACCACCCGATGCTCGGCGACGTCGACTCGCCGGAGGCGCTCGCCTCCTACCAGGCTGCGAAGCGGGCGTACAAGGCGTCCCTGCGAGCCGCAGCCGGTTGATCGAGCTCCGTTTCTATCGCGACGGCGGCCAGTCCGCCGTCGACGTCGCGAACGAGGTCGCCGAGTTCCTCGGCGCCGCGCGGACGAGCCTCGAGCTGGCGCTGTACGACATCCGCCTCCACGACGACGCTGCCGAGATCGTCAAGGCCGCGCTCGTCGGCGCGCAGGAGCGCGGCGTCGCCGTGCGCCTCGTCTACAACGTCGACCACCCCGGCCCGATCCCGGTCCCGCCGCCGCCCCAGACCGCGCCGGAGCTGCTCGAGGCGATGCCGATCCCGACCCGGCCGATCCCCGGCGTCCCCGACCTGATGCACCACAAGTACGTCGTGCGCGACCGCGAGGCGGTGTGGACCGGCTCGATGAACTGGTCGCAGGACTCGTGGTCGCGGCAGGAGAACGCGATCGCGATCGTCCAGTCCGACGAGCTGGCGCACGCCTACGGGCTCAACTTCGACCAGCTCTGGGACAACCGCAGCGTCCTCGGCGGGCGTGTCGACCCACGGCCGGTGGACGTCGGCGGGGTCGAGGTGCGGCCGTGGTTCACGCCCGAGCACGGCGAGGCGCTCGCACACCGGATCGCGAAGCGGATCGGCCAGGCGAAGGAGCGGATCCGGATCGCGTCGCCCGTCCTCAGCTCCGGGCCGATCCTCGGCACGCTCGCGGAGGTCTGCTCGGACGGGAACGTCGACGTCGCCGGCGTCGTCGACGACACGCAGGTCGATGGTGTCCTCTACCAGTGGCGGATGAACGGGAACGCGAGCTGGAAGGTGCCGGCGCTGCGGCGGTTCCTCGAGGCGGCCCGGTTCGCGGGGAAGCCCTCGACGAAGTGGGCGCCCGACACCGTGCACGACTTCATGCACGCGAAGATCACCGTCGCCGACGACGTCGCCTTCGTCGGCAGCTTCAACCTCTCGCACTCGGGCGAGATGAACGCCGAGAACGTGCTCGAGATCAAGGACAAGGCGATCGCCGACCGGCTCGCCGGCTTCGTCGACGAGATCCGCGCGCTCTACCCGCTCGTGACGCTCCCGGAGGACAAGACTCAGGTCGCAGCGGCGTCTCCGCTCCTGTGACGAGAATCGCCGTCTTCTCCCTCGCCGTGCTCGCGCTCGGCGTCGCGGTCGCGCAGGCCGGCAAGCTCCCGGGCGCACCCGCGTGCCCGGTCCTCCCCGCCTCGAGCCCGTGGAACCAGCGGGTCGACAGGCTGCCGGTGGCGCCGAGCTCGGACCGGGTCGTCGCTGCGATCGGCCGCGACGACCACGTCCACGCCGACTTCGGCTCCGGCCTCTGGGAAGGCGGCCCGATCGGGATCCCGGTCACGGTGGTCGGCAAGGGCCAGCCCAGGTCGCGCGTCTCCTTCGAGTACGCGGGCGAGTCGGACAAGGGGCCGTATCCGATCCCGCGCAACGTCGCGATCGAGGGCGGCCGCCAGGCCGACGGCGACCGGCACGCGCTGATCGTCGACCGCGACAGCTGCCGGCTCTACGAGCTGTTCGCGCTCTACCCCACTCCGGGCGGCGGCTGGCGTGCGGGCTCGGGCGCGATCTTCGACCTGCGCTCGATCAGGCTCCGCCCCGCCGGGTGGACGTCCGCCGACGCCGCCGGGCTGCCGATCCTGCCCGGCCTCGCCCGCTACGAGGACGTCGCCCGCGGCCGGATCGACCACGCGCTCCGCTTCACGGTGCAGGAGACGCGGCGTGCGTACGTGTGGCCGGCGCGGCACTACGCGAGCGACAAGACCGACCCCGACCTGCCGCCGATGGGGATGCGCTTCCGGCTGAAGAAGAGCTACCCGATCGGCGGCTTCCCGCGCCAGGCCCGGATCGTCCTCCAGGCGCTGAAGGAGTACGGGATGATCGTGGCCGACAACGGCTCCAACTGGTACGTCAGCGGTGCTCCGCACGCGAAGTGGTCGAACGCGGAGCTGCACACGCTGCACCGCGTCCCCGGCTCGGCCTTCGAGGTCGTCGACGGGACGAAGCTGAGATGATCGATGCCACGGCTCCGAGCGCTCGGGACGCGATCTGGCGTGTCTGGGCCGGGCCGTGCGCTTCGCGTGCTCAGGCCAGAGCTGCCAGCTCACGCCCCGAGACGGACGTTTCCGCGGCATCAATCATCTGAGGCCGTAGCATCCCGGCCGTGCGCCCGCGCCCCGACCGGATCGAGCGCCTTCCGGAGCAGTACTTCACGTCGCTGCTGGCGCGCGTCTCGGCGGCCGGGCCGGACGTGATCGACGTCGGCCGGGGCAATCCCGACGTGCCGCCGCCGGCCCACGTGATCGAAGCGCTGACGACGTCCGCGCACGACTCCACCGTCCACGGCTACCCGCCGTTCGCGGGGCTGCGCCGGGCGAAGGAGGCGATCGCGGCTCGCTACGCGGACGTCTACGGCGTCGAGCTCGACCCGGAGCGCGAGGTCGCGATCCTGCCGGGGACGACGACCGCGCTCGTCGAGCTCGCGCTGGTGCTCGCGAACGCGGGCGACCGGATCCTGCTGCCCGATCCCGGCTACCCGGACTACAACTCGGCGGTCGCGCTCGCGGGCGCCGAGCGGGTCGCGCTTCCCCTCGGCGACGACGGGCGGCCCGACCTCGACGGCGCGCCGCGCGAGCGAGTCGCGGCCGTCTACCTCAACTATCCCGCGAACCCGGCCGCTGTCGCCGCGCCTCCCGGTGTGTTCGAGGAGGTGATCGCCTTCGGCCGCGAGACGGGCGCCGCGATCGTCCACGACTTCGCGTACGGCGACCTCGTCTTCGACGGCCGCCGACCACAGAGCTTCCTCGCCGTCGAGGGCGCACGCGAAGTCGGCGTCGAGATGTTCTCGCTCTCGAAGAGCTACGGGATGGCCGGCTGGAGGCTCGGGTTCGTGCTCGGCAACGAGGAGATCGTCGCCCGGCTGAACCGGCTGCAGGAGCACAACCGCTCCGGGATCTTCGTGCCGCTGCAGCGGGCCGCGATCGCGGCGCTGACGGGGCCACAGGAGACGGTCGCCGAGCGCCGGGTGCTCTACGAGGGCCGCCGCGACCGTGTCCTCGCGCTGATCCCCGGCGCGCGCTGCGAGGGGACGTTCTTCGTCTGGTTCCCGCTCCCCGACGGCGTCACCTTCGAGCTCCTGCTCGACGAGCACGGCGTCGCCGTCGCACCCGGAGAGGGCTTCGGCGAGCGTGGCCGCGGCTTCGCCCGCATCTCGCTCGCCACAGCGGACGGCAGGCTCGACGAAGGGCTACGCCGCCTTCGGGAAGCGTTCGGCGAGGAATAGAGTCCGGCCGTGTTCGAGGACCTGCTGCGGCGGTGGGACGGCGAGCACGCCGTCGTCCGCCACGACGCGGCGACCGGCGCCTGGATGCTCGTGTGCATCCACTCGACGCGCCTCGGCCCGGCCATGGGTGGCACGCGGCTGAAGTCGTACGGCGATCCCGGCGAGGCGCTCGAAGACGGGCTCCGGCTGGCCGCCGGGATGACGCGGAAGCTCGCCGTGCTCGGCCTTCCGTGCGGCGGCGGCAAGGGGGTGCTCGCCGTCCCGGAGGTGCCGGCCGGCGACGACCGGCGCCGCCTGATGGAGCGCTACGGCGACCTGATCGAGTCGCTCGGAGGCAGCTACGTGACCGGGCCCGACGTCAACACGGGCGAGGCGGACATGGACCTGATCGGCGCGCGGACTTCGCATGTCTTCTGCCGGAGCCTTGACAACGGCGGCTCCGGTGACCCGAGCATCCACACCGCGCTCGGCGTCTTCCACGGCATCCGCGCGACGCTGGCGCACGCGTTCGGCTCCGACGACCCGGCCGGGCGCAAGGTCCTCGTGCAGGGCACCGGCTCTGTCGGCGCGAAGCTGACGCGCCTGCTGCTCGACGCGGGTGCGATCGTGCTCGTCAGCGACGTCGACGAGGAGCGCGCACGGGCCACGGGCGCAGATCTCGTCCCGGCCGACGCGGCACTGGAGCTCGAGTGCGACGTCTACGCGCCGTGTGCGCTCGGCGCGACTCTGAACGCAGACTCGATCCCCCGGCTGCGCTGCCGCATCGTCGCGGGCGCGGCGAACAACCAGCTCGCCGAGCCGGAGGACGCGGAGCGGCTGCGGGCGGCGGGGATCCTCTACGCGCCGGACTACGTGATCAACGGCGGCGGCGCCCTGCACGGGATCGGCCTCGAGAGCCTCGGCTGGGACGGAGAGCGGCTCGAGCGCGAGGTGGCGGGGATCGGCGAGACGCTGGCCGGGATCTACCGGCAGGCCGACGCAGAGGGGATCACCACGAACGAGGCGGCGGAGCGGCTCGCGGCCGAGCGGCTCTCGCGCAGCTGATCGACAGCGCAGTGGCTGCCAGTCGGGGCCGTACTCGAAGATCCCGACCGTGGCGGTGATCCGGCGGGCGTCC
>JANPKC010000211.1:0-8889 GCA_031425855.1 Actinomycetes bacterium
CCCTCCTTCCACCGCACGGTTGCGTCGTTCAGAGCGTCGGAGCGGGCTGCCGTCGAGCCGTATCCCGTCGCTGCCGATAGGCGTTCTCGTGACGATGAACACGACCCTCAAGATCGTTGCGACGGTCTCGCTGCTCGCGCACGCCACGGCGGCTGCGGCAGTCCTGTTCCCGAAGCGGTAGCCCCCGAGCTAGCCGAGCGCGCGCCGGAACGCACGCTCCCCGGCGGTTCGCTCGAGCCGCTCGAAGTGCTGCGCCGCGTAGGCGGCGAAGTCGAAGTCGAGGTCCGACAGCGCCTGCTGGACGACGCCCCACATCGCCTCGCGGAAGTCGGACATGAAGCGCATCAGGGTCAACAGGCGCTCGTGCTCGGGCCGCACGCCGCCGAAGTACATGTTCAGCAGCTCGGCCGTCTCGGCAGCCGGGAGGCCGTTGTTGACGGAGAAGTTCGCGAGGTCGAAGTAGACGTCTCCCATCCCTGCGTACTCCCAGTCGACGATCCGGATCCGGGCGCCGTCGTCGATGAAGTTCGCCGTCAGCAGGTCGTTGTGGCACGGGCGCTCGGGCACCGGCCCGCGAGCCCGCTCGACGTCGGCCGCGATCTCCCGCGCCCGCTCGAAGGCGGACGGGACGGGGATCCCGTGAGCGGCCGCGGTCGCCGCGTAGGCCTCGACGACGCGGAACGAGTCGAAGCGGGCCGGGATCGGCGGGCCGGCGTGGACGGCTTTCAGCGCCTGGGCGACGCGCCGCAGCGGCTCGGGCTCGCGCAGCGCCTCGGGGACGACCACCTCACCCTCGATGTAGCGCGTGACGAGGTAGCCCTCGGGCTCGATGAAGGCGATCACATCCGGCCCGACGCCGACGGCCGCCGCCGCGAGCGAGGCCTCGTGCTCGGCACGGCGGTCGATCCCGAGGAGCTCCGTGTCGTTGCCGCCGATCCGGAGGACGTACGTCCCACCGTCCACGGACACCTTGAAGTTGCGGTTCGTGATCCCGCCCCCGAGCACCTCGATCTCGGCGCTGCGGCCGGGCCAGACACGCTCGACGATCTCCTCTACCCGCGGCATGACGGTCGATCCTAGAGCAGGCGGATCAGTGCAGCCGTCGCGGCGGCGATCACCATCACGGCCAGGAGCGGCGCGCGCAGCCAGACCGCGATCCCGCCCGCCGCGACGCCGAACAGCCGCTCGTCGACCACGATCTCCCCATCGCCCCCGACCGTCTGCGTGACGACGAGGGCGGCGAGCATCGCGGGCGCGAGCACCTCGACGACCGACGAGACGCGCGGCGGCAGCTCGCGCTTGCCGAGGAGGACCGGGCCGGACGCCTTGAAGGCCATCGTCACGGCGCCGACGACGGCGATCACGAGCCAGGTCACCGGCCACGTCACCGGCGGAGCCCGATCAGCGCGGCGACGCTGGCGGCGACGATCGGCACGCCCGCCGGCGCGAGTGGGAGCAGCACGAGCGTGATCGCACCGGCCACAGCAGCCGTAACCAGCGCCCGGCGATCGCGCAGGTAGGGGGCCAGCAGGGCGAGGAAGAGCGCGGGGAAGGCGGCGTCGAGCCCGATCGCCTCCGGGTCGAGCAGGTCGCCGGCGACGGTGCCGAGCGCGGTGCCGCCGACCCAGAGGACGTAGAGCAGGATGCCCGCGCCGACGAGGATTCCGTACTCGAAGCGGCCGCTCCGCCCGGCGAGCGCCCACGACTCGTCCACGATCAGCTGCGCCTCGAGCGCCCGCCGCCGCCGCGAGCCCGGGAAGATCGAGGCGACGGCGAGGCTGAGGGAGATGTAGCGGGCGTTCAGCAGCAGCGCGGCAACGATCGCCGCGGCGGCGCCGCCGCCCGAGTCGAGGATCGAGACGGCGGCGAACTGCGCCGACCCTGCGAACGTCGTCGCCGACATCGCCACCGCGCCGAGCGTGCCCAGGCCGGCGTCGACGGCGAGGACGCCGAACGAGGCGCTGAAGAGGAGCGGCCCCAGCGCGAGCGGAAGGGCGGCGCGGACGCCGTCGGGCACCCGAGTGGACACGGCGTGACGCTACAGAGAACGGTGGTGGGGGCGGCCGGGGCCGCCCCCACCTGCGTCGTGCCTAGTTGACCCGCGTGATCCGGTTCATCGGACCCGGCGAGACACCGGGCGGCGAGTTCTGGTCGACGTAACGAACGAACGCGTCGAGGTCGATCTCGCCCCCGAGCGGGTTCGTGCAACCGGTGAAGACGCTGAACCCGTCCCCGCCCGTGGCGAGGAAGTTGTTCAGCGCGACCCGGTAGGACGCGAGGGCTGCGATCGGCGTCCCGCCGATCTTGATCGACGCGATGTCGACCCTGTTCCCCGCTGCCGCGGCCGCCCCGTCCCAGGTGTAGGTGAAGCCGTTGGACACCTGAAGGATGACGTTGCCGCTGGTGCGGAATTGCTGCTCCAGGAGCGCCTCGATCTGCGCCCCGGTGCAGGTCATCACCGTCAGCACGTTGTTGAACGGCTGCACCGAGAACAGCTGGCCGTAGGTCAGCGCACCGGCCGGCAGATCGGCTCGGATCCCCCCCGGGTTCATGAACGCGACGACCGCGCCGCCGAAAGCGGGATCCTTGGTGGCCGTGTACTGCGCGTCGGCGATGATGTCGCCGAGCGACGACTCACCGGCCGGGGTCGACGTGCGGGTGAGAGGTGCCGTCGCATCGCCGACGACGCGATTCGAGAGCGGCGCGACGAGGGTCGCGTACTTGCTCACGAGCGCGGTCAGGTCAGGCGCCTTGGCAACGTCCCGGGTGACGATGACGTTGTTCACCTTCGCTGCGACGACGTCCTTGGACGCGCGGCTGATCGTCAGGTCGATGTCCGTGACGAGCCTGCCCTGGTGCGCTGCGCCGGTGACGATCTTGCCGTCGAGGACGCAGTTGACCGCCCAGTTCGTGTGGCCGGTCACGACGACGTCGATCTCGTCGTCCATCCGGTCGACGATCGGCGGGATCGCCCCGGTCGGGCTGTTGCACTGGTTGATGGCTGCAATGGTGCCGACGCCCTGGGAGTTGCTCGTGTTGCCCCCCTCGTGCAGGAGCACGATGATCGTCTCGACGTTCTGCGCCTTGAGCACAGGGACGAGCGCGTTCACGGAATCTGCCTCGTCGAAGAAGCTCACGCTTGTGATACCTGCGGGCGTGACGATGTCGGGTGTGCCCTCGAGCGTCATCCCGACGATGCCGACCTTGATCCCGTTGAAGTGGACGATCTTGTACGGCGGGAAGATCGTGCCGCTGCCGTCCTTGTAGGCGACGTTCGCCGCGAGAAAGTCGAAGCTCGCGCCAGCGAAGCCGTCGCCGTCCGCGCACCCGTCGACCGGGTGGCAGCCGCCGTTCTGCATCCGCAGCAGCTCGTCGACGCCCTCGTCGAACTCGTGGTTGCCGACACCGTTGAAGTCGAGGCCCATCAGGTTGAACGCCTCGATCGTCGGCTCGTCGTGGAAGAGCGCCGAGATCAGCGGCGTCGCCCCGATCAGGTCGCCGGCGGAGACGAACAGCGTGTTCGGATTCGTCGCCTCGAGCTGACGCACATGCGTGGCCAGGTACTCGACACCACCGGCGAGGAAACAGGTCGGAGCGACGCATGCGCCGGCGGTCAGAGCGCCGATCCGACCACCGGAGCCGGTCGGCGGCTCCAGGTTGCCGTGGAAGTCGTTCAGACCCAGGATCTGGATCTCCGTCGTCTGCGCCTTCTCGACCGCGCGCGGCGAGGGATCGCTCGCCGCACCCGCAATCGGCGCTACGGCGATCGCGACCGCGAGGGTCACGAACGCCAGGACTGTCTTCTTCATCTTCATCCCCTTCTCCACCCCTTGTCCCATTGGTTGCCTACAGAGCTCCGGCGAGCCGGATCAGCGTCGCCGCCTCCGTCGCCGTCATCGACTTCTCGGACTGCGCCTCGACCTGGTTGACGAACGCATCCAGGTCGGACTCGACTGCCTTCCGGTCGTCCTTCGCCTCCGCGGCGGCGAGCTTCGCGCAGAGGGCGTTCGCCACTCCCTCCTTGTCGACGTAGGTCCGCACGAGCGCGCAGAGGCTCTCGAACGTCACGGTCACGGCGACGATCGCGCGGTACTCGGTGACGCCGCCGTCGTCGTCGCGGACCTTGCCGCCGACGCTCAGCGGGCCGAC
Organism: Actinomycetes bacterium; assembly: GCA_031425855.1. Classification (GTDB taxonomy): domain Bacteria; phylum Actinomycetota; class Thermoleophilia; order Gaiellales; family Gaiellaceae; genus Gaiellasilicea. Next base: position 4,150 of record JANPKC010000211.1, read on the forward strand.
CCGGTCGGTCGGGCACGCCGCGGTGCTGCTCGCCGAGTACGGGGCATAGCCGCTGCCGCAGTCGAACGCGTACGTCAGCCCGGGCCGGTCGGCCGGAGCGGCGTCGGTGGCGTTCGTCAGGGTCAGCGTGAACGGGAAGCCGGCCAGCGCCCCAGCCGGAGCGTTGAACGTCGCCGTCGGGGCGACGTTCGTCACGTTCACGGTTGCGCTGTCGATCGTGCTGAACTCGCCGTCGCCGACCCGCACGCGGATCGTGCGGCTCGCCGGCCCGTCGATCAGGGCAGCGGAGAAGCCTGCCGTCTGGCCCGCGGCGTCGTCGAACGCGCCGTCGTTGTCGAGATCCCACGCGTAGGTCAGGGCATCCCCGTCGGCGTCTGAGCCCGTCGCGGAGACGGAAGTGCTGCCCCCCTCGGCCACCGTGTACGGGCCCCCGGCGTCCGCGGTCGGGGGCGCGTTCAGCTTCAGCCCGACGACGACCGGGTCGTGGTCGGAGACGCGGAACTCGTCCGGAGCGTAGAGCGACGCGATCTGTCCCACCGACTTGAAGTCGTCGTTGTAGTCGAGCACGCTCGGCTCGTCGGCATTCACGTGCCACTCGGCCACGCCGGTGACGCGAGGGACGATCGCCGCGTTGCCGAGCGCATGGTCGAGGTAGCCCCACTGGCCGTCGAACACGTACGAGTACGCCGTCGCCCCGACCCCGGCCGCGGCGAGGTTCGAGTAGCCCTTCGCCTCGAGCGCCGCGATCGGGTGCTCCTTCGCGTACGAGTTGAGGTCGCCGACGATCAGCACGCTGTGCGTGCCGGTGCCGGTCGGGTCGCTCGCGAGCCAGTCAGCGAGCAGGTTCGCCGCGTTCGTGCGGACGATCGCGCAGTTGCCCTGGCCGTCGCCGGCATCCGGGTCGTCGCACGCGCTGCCCTTGCTCTTGAGGTGGTTCGAGCTGACGACGACCTGCGCGCCCGTCGCGTTCTCGCGGAACGCCTGTGCGAGGGCGGGCCGGTTGCGCGGCCCGCTGTCGCCGCCGTTGACGAACGCGACGGAGTTCAGCGCTGCGGTCGCTCCGATCGGCGTGACCTTCGCCGTCTTGTAGAGGAAGCCGACCTTGATCGCATCGGTCCCGAGCGCGTTCGACTGCCCGGTGCCGGCGTCCGCGTCGACGAAGGCGTACGTGCCGGGCGCAGTCGCCTCATTCAACCTGTCGACGAGGAACTGAATCGCGCTGCTCGGGCCGTAGCCGTCGTTCTCGATCTCGCCGATCCCGATCACGTCGCCGCCCGTGCCGACGATCGCGGCGACGGTCTTCGGCCACTGCCGGGCGAACTCGCCCGGGTCGTCCGCGCCGCGGCAACCGGTGGCCGCGCCGCCGACGCCGCCGGTGCAGGCGTTGACGCCGAACGTGTTGAAGAAGTTGAGCAGGTTCATCCCGACGACCTTGAGCGAGCCGCCGACGTCGGGCGTGCCCACGGGGCGGGCGTTCGCCGCGGCGAAGCTCGGCACGCCTCCGCCGAGAGCGCCGATCGGCCGCAGCCGGTAGGCATTCCCGCTCGCGCTATTGCCCGACCAGGTGTACGACATGACGCCGACCATCCCGGTCGCCGTATCACCGCCACGAAGGGTGTTCGACGCCGACAGAGGACTGCCGCCTCGGCCGAACACGATCGGGTCCGGGTTCTGGCTCTGGAGCGAGTCGTCCACGATCAGGCGGTTGAGGTTGTTTGACGCCTGCATCGCGAGCGCGGCCGGGCCGGGCGCGACGAGCGCGGTCGGCTGGAAGATCCGGCCGCCGGACGACATCACGACCTGGCCGAAGCGACCCAGCTGGAAGTGCTCGGTCACGTACAGCGTCTGCGCCATCCGCACGAGCATCCCCTCGAAGCGCTCGAGATAGGTCGCGGACGGCACCGGCAGCGTCACGTCGGTCGGCGTCACCGTGCCGGAGCCGCACACCGTGACCTGCGTCGCCGAGATCTGCGTCTGGTCCTGGAAGTCGGCCGCGGTACCGCTCACCGTGACGAGGTCGCCGAGGTTGACGGCGTTCGCGTTGCCGTTGAAGACAAAGATCCCGTCGGACGTGGCGGGGTCGCCGTCACCGGCTGCCGCCTGCACGAAGAAGCCGCGCAGCGTCGGGCTCGGGCCTTCGTGGTCGCCGACGACGATCCCGCGCGTCGTGACCGCGCCCGTGACGGCCGCGGAGGAGCCGCTGCCCTGAATCGCCGGGATCGGCGTGATCGCGCGCAGGCACGGGTCGCTGTCGTTCGTGGCGAACCTGATCGCCACGTCCGCGAGCATCGCGTCGTAGGGGTCGTCCGTGTCCTGGTCGGTGACGCCGGCCGCGATCACGGTGAACGTGCACGACTCGCCACCGGCGAACGGCGTGGTCGGCTGCAGCGCGAACAGCGTCGACGACGCAGTCGCCGTGACGGTGGCCGTCTTCGTGCCCGTCGACGAGCAGACGAGGGTGAACCAGGAGCCGGAGACGTTCACGGGCTCGCTGAACTGAACCGAGAGGGGGGAGTTGAGGCCGAAGTTCGCCTCGCCGTCCACCGGCGTCGTGCTCACGATCGACGGAGCGGGCTCCGGCGGCATCCCTGGATGCGCGCCAAGCGCCCGCGAGGTGTCCGTCACGAAACCGTCCCACTCAACAGCAGGATTGAAGAGGTCGGATCCGTTCGGGTCGCCGCTCTCGATCAAGAGCTTCCGCCGAAGCGTGTTGTCCGCGGTGCTCGTGAGGCCGCTGCCCCACTCGGTCCCGGGGTCGAAGCCGATCTGGCCGACGGAATCGATCAAGGTCGTGCCCTTGCGCAGTGTGACGGCGTCGTCGCCGTTGAACCAGCCCGACCCGTTCGTCTGGTCGGCCTGCGCCAGGATTGCCGCGTTCGCGGATGACTGCGCGAGGACGTACACGTCGCCGGCGGCGACAGTTCCGGTCAGGTTGATCGTCAGGCCGGCGGTGGCGCTGCCGTTGAAGAACATCTGCACCGAGTAGCCGGATGTCCCGAGGTTGATGTCCGCACCGGTGCCGTTGTAGATCTCGAGCGCCTTGTTGTTGCTCGAGCCCTCGATGTACTCCGAGAAGAACAGCTCCGACGGCGCTGCCTGCGCCACACCTGGTACCGCCAATGCGACGAGCACGCCCAGCGCGCACGTCAACGAACGCAACGACCGAAGCACGTGAACCTCCCCAGTTTTCTCCCCAATACGGTCACGGCTCCCCTATCGCCGCTTCCCCCGGCGGGACTCTAGAGGGTTCGCCCGCAAACGCCAAGCCGCGACTCGACTTCCTCACCACCTGCAGGCATACTTCGACACGTCCCGACGACGAAGGAGGTGCGATCAAGATGACAAAGCTTGCCCCCTTCGCCTTCAGAGCTCCGCGGCTCTAGACCCGTCGGCACACGCTTCAGCAGCTCCCTGGCCGGCAGCTCCCTGAGCCGCGCAGGCGCGCGCACCGATCGCGCGCCCGTCCATCCATCTTTCGCTCAAGGAGCCCCGCTTGTACGCACTGCACGATCTCGGCTGGACTGACAGCCACACAATCGAGTTCGAGCCCCACGCCGCCGCCGGCCTGCTGCCCGCTCGCGTGGCGGCACAGCACCGCGGCGCCTATGCCGTCTTCTCGGAGCTCGGTGAGCTGCGCGCCGACCTGGCCGGCCGGCTCTCGCACGAGGCGGACGGTGCCGGCGACCTGCCGGCCGTCGGCGACTGGGTCGCGATCGCTGCCCGGCCCGACGAGGACGCCGCGACCATCCAGCACGTCTTCGCGCGCCGCACCAAGTTCTCGCGGAAGGTCGCCCTCGACGCGTCCGAGGAGCAGGTCCTGGCGGCGAACGTCGACGCGGTCTTCCTCGTCATGTCGCTGAACGAGGACTTCAACCTCCGCCGCCTCGAGCGGTACATCACGATGGCGTGGGAGAGCGGCGCGCAGCCCGTGATCGTGCTGACGAAGACCGACCTCTGCCCGGACTGGGAGCTGCGCGTGCTCGAGGTCGAGGCGATCGCGTTCGGCGTCCCCGTGCACGCGATCTCGAGCGTCTCCGGCGAGGGGATCGACCTCGTCCGCTCGCACCTCTCCCCCGGCCGGACGATCGCGCTGCTCGGATCGTCGGGCGTCGGCAAGTCGACGCTCGTGAACACGTTCGCCGGCGAGGAGCTGCTGGCGACCCAGGAGATCCGCGAGGACGACGGCGAGGGCCGCCACACGACGACGCACCGACAGCTCGTCCTGCTTCCGGGTGGCGGCCTCGTGCTGGACACGCCCGGGATGCGCGAGCTCCAGCTCTGGGAATCGTCCGACGGGATCTCGGAGACGTTCGCGGACGTCGAAGAGCTCGCGGCCAAGTGCCGCTTCTCGGACTGCGCCCACCAGACCGAGCCCGGCTGTGCCGTCCAGGCGGCGATCGAGGACGGCACGCTGTCCGTCGACCGGTGGACGAGCTACAAGAAGCTCCAGCGCGAGCTGGCCCACCTCGAGCGCCGACTCGACAAGCGCCTCCAGGCGACGGAGCGGAAGCGCTGGGCGAAGGCCGGCGCCGAGGGTCGCGAGAACATGCGCGCGAAGGGACGCCGTTGACTCGCAACGGCCGGCTCAGGGCCGGCCGGTGCGAGTCGTCGTACGTGATCAACCGTTCGCTGCTCCCTGGGTGACCGTGGCAGTGAAGGCCCAGTCGGTGGCGGCGTCGTTCGTGTCGCTGCCGTTCGGAAGCCGAGAGAGCGATCCGGCGACGGTGTTCGAGTCGGCCG
>JANPKC010000212.1:0-18827 GCA_031425855.1 Actinomycetes bacterium
CGCGGCGGGCCTCAGCCCCACGTCTGGCGCAGCCCCTCCTCGAGCAGCGTCCGCGGCCTCCAGCCCAGCTCCTGCTCGGCGCGGGAGACGTCGAGGACGCTGCGGAGCAGGTCGCCCGGCCGCGCCTCGGCGTACTCCGCCTCGGCATCGACGGCGGCGACGCGCCGGACGGTGTCGAAGAGCGTGTTCACCGAGGTCGGCTCGCCGGTACCGACGTTGTAGACGCCGCCGTCGCGGCCGGCCGAGGCGAGGATCGCGTCGACGACGTCGCCGACGTAGACGAAGTCCCGCTCCTGCTCTCCGTCGCCGAAGATACGGACGCTCTCGCCGGCTCGCAGCCGGTCCATGAAGATCGCGACCACGCCGCCCTCGAGCTTCGCCAGCTGGCGCGGGCCGTAGACGTTGCCGAAGCGGAGCACGACGTGACCCGTCCCGTGGAGCGCGTTCCACGTGGCGAGGTACGCCTCGCCGGCGAGCTTCGACGTGCCGTACGGCGACAGCGGCCGTCGCTCGTCGTCCTCGAGCGCCGGGCGCGGACACTCGCCATAGAGCGCGCCGCCGGTGGAGCTGAAGACGAGCTGCGCCCCGTGCGGCCGCGCGGCCTCGAGCACGTTGAGGGTCCCGAGCACGTTCACCTCGGCGTCGAAGTGCGGCTTTTCCACCGACGTGCCCACGTCGGCCTGCGCGGCGAGGTGGACGACGACCTCGGGACGGATCTCGTCGAAGAGCGCGCCGAGCAGCTCGCGGATGTCGTGCTCGTGCAGCGTCGCCGCCGGGTCGAGGTTCTCGCGGCGGCCCGTGGCGAGGTTGTCGACAACGTGCACCTCGTCGCCGCGCGCGAGGAGCGCGTCGACGACATGCGAGCCGATGAAGCCCGCTCCCCCGGTGACCGCCGCGCGCACCGCCGTATCCTAGTGAGGAATGTTCGTCACCTTCGAGGGAATGGACGGCTCCGGCAAGACGACGCAGGTGGAGCGGCTGCGGGCCGCCCTCGAGGCGGAGGGCCGAGAGGTCGTGACCGCGCGGGAGCCCGGCCAGACGGAGCTCGGCGAGGCGATCCGGGATCTCGTCCTCCACGGCGGGCCGATGACACCCTGGGCCGAGGCGCTCCTGTACGCAGCCTCCCGCGCCGAGGTGGTCGCTGAGGTCGTGCGGCCGGCGCTCGAGCGAGGCGCCGACGTGCTGCTCGACCGCTACCTGGACAGCTCGATCGTCTACCAGGGCATCGGGCGCGCGCTCGGCGTCGACGAGGTGCTCGAGGTCAACATGCTCGCGACCGGAGGCCTGCTGCCCGACCGGACGTTCGTGCTCGCGATCGAGCCGAGGACGTCGTCGGCGCGCGTCGGCTCGAAGCCCGACCGGATCGAGCGCGAGGACGCCGCCTTCCACGAGCGCGTCGCGGGCGGGTACGCGGAGCTCGCGACGCTGTTCCCCGAGCGCGTCGTCGTCCTCGACGGCTCGCTCGACCCGGACGCGCTGGCGGAGAGGCTCCACGGTGAGCTCCAGCGCGTTGGCTGAGCAACCCGAGGCGCGGCTGCTGCTCGCGGCCGCGGTGAAGGAGGGGCCTGCGCACGCCTACCTGTTCCACGGCCCGGCGGGAGTCGGCAAGCGCGCCGCGGCCCGCTCGTTCGCCGCCGACCTGCTCGGGGACGAGCGACGCGTCGAGGCCGGCACGCATCCCGATCTCTTCTCGCTCGAGGCGCTCGGCGAGATGATCCGGATCGACGAGATCCGCGCGCTCCACCGCGACCTGCACATGCGGCCGTACGAGGCCGAGCGCCGCGTCTACGTGATCGCGGACGCGCACCTGCTGAACGACGACGCCGCCGACGCGCTCCTGAAGGACCTCGAGGAGCCGCCGCCCTACGCCGTGATCGTGCTCGTGGCGGACGAGCTCGGGCCGATCTCGCCGACGATCCGCTCCCGCTGCCAGCTGATCCCGTTCCGGCGGCTGCCGGGACGGGTGATCCGCGAGCTGTTGGCGACCCGGGCGCCGGGGCTGTCGGAGAACGAGGCCCGCGCGCTCGCCCGCGTCGCAGGCGGCCGCCTCGACCGGGTCGAGCGTCTCCTCGACCCGGAGGCGAAGGCCCGCCGCGAGGAGCTGCTGCGGGTGGCGCGCTCGCCCTATGCCGACCCGGAGCTCGAGCCGGCAGACGCGGCGGCGACCCTGCTCGACGCCGCACGGGCGGCGGGCGAGGCCGCCAAGGAGCGGGCGGAGCGCGACCTCGAGGGCGTCGAGCTGACCTCCCGGGAGCTCGAGCAGCGGCTGCGCCGCGTCCAGCGCGGCACCGAGCGCGAGGAGCTGCTCGCCTCGCTCGAGGAGCTCGCATCCTGGTACCGGGACCTCGTCGTCGTCGCTGCGGGCGCCGAGGGGGCGGCGGTCCACGCCGACCGGCTCGAGGTCCTGCGCGCGGAGGGGACCCGCGAGCGCTCGCCCGAGGCGGAGCGCGCCGCCGAGCTGGCCCGGGATGCGTGGCGGGCGCTCGAGGAGTTCAACCTGAACCAGAATCTGGCGCTCGAGGCGCTTTTCATCGAGTTGAAACGGGCATTCAGCAGCGCATTATTGGTTTGAAGCCTGAATACTGGCGTTCCGTAAATATCCCTCAAAAGGGGTTGCGAGACGGGTAGGCGCGGCAAAGGATGAGCCAGGCGTTCGGGCGGGACGCCGGTTGTGCCGTCTCTCCACTCCCGGGGGTTTCACGTTTTGGCTGCTGTCCCGTCCGTAGGTCGCCCGTCGTTCGCCGGAGGTCCCGCCCGTGCCCCACAGGCCGCGGCGACCGAGGGTCTGTACGAACGCCACGCGCCGAAGATCCTCAGCTACTGCCTGCACCAGCTCGGCTCGCGCGAGGAGGCCGAGGACGCGGTCCAGACGACGTTCATGAACGCGTTCCGCGCGCTCGGCCGCGGCGTCGTCCCGGAGGCCGAGTCGGCCTGGCTGTTCAAGATCGCCGAGAACGTGTGCCTCTCCCGACGCCGCTCCTCCTGGCGCCGCGGCCGGATCGAGAGCCCGAGCGACTTCGACGTGATCGAGGAGATCGTCCCCGGCCCGAGCCGGCAGCGCGACGAGCTGATCGGGATCGAGGACGCGCTCGCGGCGATGCCCGAGCAGCAGCGGCGCGCGATCCTGCTGCGCGAGTGGCAAGGACTGTCCTACCGCGAGATCTCCGACGAGCTCGAGCTCTCCCAGTCCGCGGTCGAGACGCTGATCTTCCGAGCGAGGCGCTCGCTCGCCCAGGGGCTCGAGCAGCCCGACCTCGCCAAGAAACCGAAGCGGAAGAGCTTCCGCCGCGCCATGCACATGATCGACCTCGGCACGATCGCGGCAGCGGCCAAGGCGCTGCTCGCGGGCAGCGTCGCGGTCAAGGCGACCGCGGCGGCCGACGCCGTCACCGCCGCAGCCACCGCGGCGAGCGTGACGCCGAAGCGCGACGGCCACTCGCCGCGGCCGGCGAGCCCGCCCGCTCTCGTCGCGGCGGCCCCTGCGCCCGACGCCGCCGCCGCCACGGCCGCACCGGCCTCCTCGTCCCACGAGCGCACCTTCGTGGCTGCTGCGCGACCGAGCGCGGCCGCACCCGGGCGTTCAGCGGCGACGAAGAGCGGCTCTGCCCCGGCAGCCGCCGCCGCTCCGCGGCGCGCCCCGGTCGCTCCCGCTCCCGCCGCGCCGACCAAGGAACCGGCCGCTGCTCCGCCCGTCGAGCAGGCCGCGCCCGCCCCTCCCGCCGAGCCGGTGCAGCCGCCCGCCGCAGAGCAGCCCGCCCCGGCGCCGGCGCCTGCTCCCGTCGAGCAGCCGAAGCACGAGCAGCCGGTCGAGGCGAAGCAGCCGGCTGCGCCCGAGGACAAGGCGAAGCAGCGCGGCAACAACGGCCGCAGAGGCGGCAACGGCAAGGGCCGCGACGACCAGGTCGCCCCGCCTGTCGAGGCCCCGCCGGCGGCCGTGGTCGCTCCGGTGCCCGCCGCCGCCGAGGCGCCCGCCGCGAAGGAGGCGAAGGAGAAGGAGCGCGGCCGCGGCAAGAACCGGCGCGACCTCGCCGCTGCCCCCGCCCAGCCGGCCGATGCCGCGGCGCCGTCCGTCCCCGTCCAGCAGGAGCCGGCCGCTGTCCCTCCCGCCGTTCCCGCGGCCGATCCCGCCGCAGCGCCCGCATCGGCGCCCGCCCCTGCAGCCGAGGCGACCGACGGCAGCCGCGACAAGGGCAAGGGCTCGCGCCGCCGGAAGTAGCTGCGCGCGCGGGCTTCTCCCGCGGGCCGTTCCGTATTCCACCGCAACGCGGTTCCGTGCCTGCGCTGATGTCGCCGGCCCGAGCATCGACGAGTCTCCTTCCAGATGAAGGCCGACGGAAGGGAGATCGTGATGAAGAAGTGGTTCGGATATGGAGGGATCGCCGCCAGTGTGATCCTCGTCGCGTTCGGTGCGGGCGCGATCGGGATCGGCGTGAACGGCTACAACGAGGTTCGGAACGAGATCGCGGCGCAGAACATCACGGCGGGCGACGACGCTGCCGAGATCACGAACGGGAAGTTGCAGCCGGGCCAGGCGATCAAGACGGGCGCGGATGCGCGGGCGTTCGCGGACATCATGGAGTTCCACACGCTCGCGGCGACGGACGACAGGCGGTATGCCGAGATGGGCCGCTTCCTGACCGCCGACGGCAAGGACACGAGCGACGAGGCTCTGGCCGCGAAGACGGCCGAGGGTCGCCCGGTCGAGAACGGTCTCCGCAACATGTGGGTGACCGAGACCGCGCTCACGACCGCGCTGAACACCGCGTTCTTCGCGGAGCGGGTGGCGCTCTTCTCGATCGTGATGGGGATCGCGCTCCTGCTGACCGGGATCGGGTTCCTCGTCCTGACGCTGGGCGGAGCGCTCGGCTGGGTCGCCCTGCCGAAGCTCGGCAGGAAGGTTCACACCGCGTCGGCCGCCACCTAGCACCACGCGCGGCTCCCGGGTGAAGGGCGGGCCGGCCGGCCCGCCCTTCATCGTTCTTCGTCCATCAAGTGGAGGCACGCATGACCCTGGTCTGGTTCGTGATCTGGTTCGTCTGCGACAGGGTCGGCGACAACGAGCCTCTGCTCTTCGACCCGGTCAACGGCTGGGCCGCGACGCTGCTGCTCGTGGCCGCGCTCGACCTCGGCAGGTCGGGCGGCATCCCGGGCAAGGACTGAGGTCGTCGCTGCTCTAATGGAGACGATGACGACAGCCGCCGGCGACTCCGTCGACGTGATCCTCCGCGACGGCGGGACGCTGCGGCTACGGCCGCCGGCGCAGGCCGACGCGCCCGCGCTGCTCGACTTCTACCGCGCGCTCTCGAGCCAGAGCCTGCACCGCCGCTTCCACGGCCTGCCGAGCCTCCGGCCGCAGCTGGTCGAGTCGCTGCTCGACCCCGACTGGGCCGAGCGGGGCGCGCTGCTCGGCGCCCTCTCCGACGAGGACGGCGAGCGGGTCGTCGCGATCGGCAACTACGTCCGCCTGCGCGACCCGGCGCTGGCTGAGTCCGCCTTCGCCGTCGCCGACACGGAGCAGGGGAGAGGGATCGGCACGCGGCTGCTGGAGCGGCTCGCCGCGCGCGCCGCCGCCGTCGGGATCGAGCGCTTCGTCGCCGAGGTGCTCGCGGAGAACACGTCGATGCTCGGAGTCTTCGAGCGCGCGGGCTTCGAGCTCAAGCGCGAGCTCGCCGGAGGGGTCGTCGAGGTGCAGTTCCCGCTCGCGCCGACGGAGCGCTTCGAGCAGAGCGTCGCCGAGCGGGACCACACCGCCGTCGTCGCCTCGCTGCGCTCGTTCTTCGAGCCGGCGAGCGTCGCGGTCGTCGGCGCCTCTCCGCGGCGCGGGACGATCGGCGGCGAGCTCTTCCGCAACGTGCTCCAGGCGGACTTCGCCGGCGCGGCGTTCCCGGTCAACCCGAAGGGCGCAGCCGTCGCCGGGGTTCGCGGCTACTCCTCCGTGGGCGAGATCCCCGATCCCGTCGACCTGGCCGTGATCTCGGTCCCGGGCGAGCACGTGCTCGCGGCCGCCGAGGAGGCGCTCCGTAGCGGCGTCCGGGCGCTCGTCGTCATCTCGGCCGGCTTCGCCGAGGTGGGCAGCGAGGGCGTCGAGCGCCAGGAGCAGTTGCTCGCGCTCGTCCGCTCGCACGGCGCCCGGCTGATCGGGCCGAACTGCCTCGGGATCGCCGTCGCCGGCCCACGGCTGAACGCGACCTTCGCCGCCCGCTCGGCGCCGAGCGGCAACATCGGCTTCTCGTCCCAGTCGGGCGCGCTCGGGCTTGCGCTGCTCGAGGCCGCGGACGCGCGCGGGCTCGGCCTCTCGGCGTTCGTCTCGATCGGGAACAAGGCCGACGTCTCCTCGAACGACCTGCTCGAGTGGTGGGAGGACGACGAGGCGACGGACGTCGTGCTGCTCTACGTCGAGTCGTTCGGGAACCCGCGCCGCTTCGGGCGGCTCGCGCGGCGGGTCGCGCGGCGCAAGCCGATCCTGGCGCTGAAGAGCGGGACGTCGACGACCGGGCAGCGGGCCGCCAGCTCGCACACGGCGGCGCTGGCGGGCTCCGAGGCGGGCGTCGAGGCGCTCTTCGACCAGGCGGGCGTCACCCGCGCCACCTCGCTGGAGGAGCTGATCGACGTCGCGACACTGCTCTCCTCGCAGCCCGAGCCGAAGGGCCGCCGCGTCGCGGTGCTGACGAACGCGGGCGGGCTCGGCATCCTCGCCGCCGACGCCTGCGACTCCGTCGGCCTCGAGCTGCCCGCGCTCGGCGACGAGACGGTGAGCCGGCTGCGCGAGCTGCTCCCGGCGGAGGCGAGCGTCGCGAACCCGGTCGACATGCTCGGCTCGGCGACCGCGAGGAGCTACGAGCAGGCGCTCCCGATCGTGCTCGAGGACACGCATGTCGACGCTGCACTCGTGCTCTTCGTCCCGGCCGTCAGCGCAACCGCCGACGAGGTGGCGAGCGCCGTCGACGCGGCTGCGCGGGCGGCGGCGTCCGGAAAGCCAGTGCTCGCCGTCGTCATGACCTCGGCCGGCGTTCCCGAAGCGCTGCGCGCCGGCTCGGCGGTGGCCGCGTTCGCCTACCCCGAGTCGGCGGCCCGCGCCCTCGGCCGCGTCGCCGAGCGCGCAGAGTGGCTGCGGCGCCCCCTCGGATTCGTGCCGTCTCTCGAGGGGATCGATCGGGCGGCGGGCGCTCGCGTCGTCGAGCGCGCGCTCGAGCGGTCGGAGGATTCCTGGCTCGACCCGGCGGCGACGCGCGAGCTGCTCGCCGCGTACGGACTGCCGCTCGTGCCGGAGCGAGTGGCCGCGGACGGGGACGGGGCAGCCGCGGCGGCGGCCGAGCTCGGTCTTCCGGCCGTCGTCAAGTCGGCCGCCGCCGGCGCCCACAAGACCGAGACCGGCGGTGTCGCGCTCGACCTCGAGGACGAGGCCGCGGTACGCGCAGCCGCGGCGCGGATCGGCTTCCCCGTGATCGTGCAGCCGATGCTGCGCGGCGGCACCGAGCTGCTCGCGGGCCTCGTCCAGGACCCCGTCTTCGGCCCGCTCGTCGCGTTCGGCCCGGGCGGCGTCTTCGCCGAGCTGATCGGCGACGCCAGCCTCCGGATCGCGCCCCTGACCGACTTCGACGCCGAGGAGCTCGTCACGTCCGGGAAGGCGGGGCGGCTCGTCCGGGGCTTCCGCGGCGCAGCGCCCGCGGACGTCGCGGCGCTCGTCGACCTCGTCCACAGGCTCGCAGCGCTCGGGGACGACCTGCCTGCGGTCGCCGAGCTCGACCTCAACCCGGTGCTCGGCTTCCCGGATCGCGCCGTCGCCGTCGACGCGCGCGTCCGCATAACGCGCCCGCAGGCGCAGCGACGCGAGAAGAGCTGGTAGCGGCACCGTAGTTCCCCGCAGCGAGATCAGGAGCCACGCCGATGCCCGGCGGCCGCGCGTGCGCGATCGTCGGAGTGCAGATGACCGCGCAGGCCCACACCGCCACGATCTTCGACCATGTCCTCTGCGGGGTCGACCGCACGGAGGCGGGGATCGCCGCGGCGAGGGTCGCAGGGCGCATCGTGGCGTCCGATGGCACGCTCACCCTCGTCTCCGCGAACGACCCGTCGATCGCGGTGCACGCCGGCTGGAGCATGCCGCAGGTGCTCGAGGAGGTCGCCGCGGACGCGGCCGCCGCTCTCGAGCTCGCCCGGGCCGAGGCCGAGCCCCACCATCCGGTCGACGCGAGGCTGATCGAAGGCGACCCCCGCCGGGGCCTCCTCGCCGAGATCGCCCGAGAAGGTGCGACCACGGTCGTGGTCGGCAGTCACGGCGGCTCGCGCGCCGCGGGCATCGCCCTCGGGGCGGTGTCGACCGCGCTCCTGCACGAGGCGCCGTGCGCTGTCCTGATCGCCCGCGGCGACGTTGCATCCGACTGGCCGAGGCGGATCGTCGTCGGCATCGACGGCTCCGATGGCTCGGCGCAGGCGTTCGACGCCGCGACCGTGCTCGCGGCGCGACTCGGGGCCACCGTGCGCTCGATCGTCGCCACTGCGGGTGGTCATGCGGATCTCGAGGCCGCCAGGCGGATCGCGCCGGACTGCGAGGAGCACGACGCGGATGCGCTCGTGGCGCTCGGCGTCGCCTCGGAGACGGCTGACCTGGTCGTCGTCGGCAGCCGGGGGCTGCGCGGGATCCGCGCGCTCGGCAGCGTCGGCGAGCGGATCGCCCACGGGTCGCGCTGCGCGGTCCTCGTCGTCCGTCAGGGAGTTGAAGCGACAATCGAGCAAGGAGGAACACGATGAGAGTCCGCGAGCTGATGACTGAGAGCGTGCTCACGATCGGGCCTGAGGCGCCGCTCAAGGACGTGGCGAAGGTGCTGGTCTCGAACCGCATCTCGGGCCTGCCGGTCTGCGACATCGAGGGCCACGTGCTCGGCGTGGTCTCCGAGGGCGACATCCTCTACAAGGAGCACGACCCGACGGAGGGCCACGTCGGCGGGCCGCTCGGCTGGATCGTCGACGGCAGCCCCAACTACGCCGGGGCCCTCAAGGCGCAGGCCGTCACGGCTGCGAAGGCAATGACCTCGCCGGCGATCACGATCGCGCCGTACGAGTCGGTCTCCCAGGCGGCGCGGATCATGTCCGAGCACCGGGTCAACCGGCTGCCGGTCGTCAAGGACGGCCGGCTGGTGGGCATCGTCACCCGAGCAGATCTCGTCCGCGCATTCACCCGCGGCGACGCCGAGGTCGAGCTCGAGCTGCGCGAGGACGTGCTCGCGCGGACGATGTGGATCGACGCCGGTAGAGTCGACGTCACCGTGCGAAACGGCGTCGTCACGCTCACCGGAAGCCTCCACGCGAGGAGCGATGTCGAGCTGCTCAGCCGGCTCGCCGCGCGCGTCCCCGGCGTGCTCGCCGTGGAGTCGAGCGTCGAGTGGCACCTCGACGACACGACGCGGAAGGGCAGGAAGGCCGTCGAGCAGGCGGTCCGGTGAAGCCGTCCCACGCCTTCGAGATCGAGCAGGTGCGGCGGCGGCTCGAGGCCGGGAACGGTGGGTACGAGGTCGTGCACGCCTCCCCCGGCCTCGAGGTCGGCGTCTACGTCCTCGTGGCGCCGGAGCCTGACCACCAGCAGCCCCACGCCGACGACGAGCTCTACGTCGTGCTCGCGGGCAGCGGCGTCCTCAACGTCGAGGGCGAGGCGATACCGGTGGTCGAGGGGCAGTCGGTCTTCGTGCCCGCGGGCGCCGAGCACCAGTTCACCGCGTACGAGGGTCTCAGCCTCCTCGTCGTCTTCGCCCGGGCGGGCACCGCCCGGGCAGTCGAGCGCGCCACGCCCTGACACTGCGGGAAATCCGCAGTCCGGCTCGTGGGCGGCCCCGATTGCGGGCCGCCCGGTCAGACCTACTGTCCGGGCACGATGACGACGTACGCAGTCAAATGGCGAGAGCCGGACGGTCAGACGTTCATCGGCCGCCTCGCCCTCGGCCCGCGGGCGCTACGGCTGGTCGGCCGCAGGCGCGGCGCGGACGGGGCCCCCGTCGAGCGGCAGTTCGGCTACGACGAGCTGCGAGAGCTCCGGGTCGGCAGCCGCGGCGACGACCGCCTCGACGGGCGCCCCGCGCTCGTCGTCGAGCGCGCCGACGGGCCGTACCTCGTCACCGACGCGGGCATCGGCGCGCCGATCGTGCAGGAGCTCGTCGCCCGGCTCGCCGATCTCCGGTCGGGCGCGCCGCGCAGGGCCACGGTGGTCGTGCCGCTTCGCGAGGGGTCGCTCGAGCGTGTGCGCGAGCTGGTCGCCGACGGCCCCCCGTTCGACCCGGCCGAGACGCCGTTGCTGCGGCACGAGCTGCTGCTCACTCCCGGCGAGGCGATCTTCGTCTTCGAAGCGGCCACCGAGGAAGGGCTCGGCCTGCTCCTCGGCCGACTCGACCTCATCGCCGCGGCGGCGGCCTGGGCCGACGTCGTCGCCGGACCGCCACGCCTCGCGACCGCTGTCTACGCCTGGGAACGGCCCGAGCTGCCAGGCGTCGGCCTCGGCTTCTGATCACCTCGAAAAACGACGACGACAAGGAGACAATCGAGATGACGACCTACCCGACACGCCCCCCGGAGACTGCCGCCGGCGCCTTCTGGATGGTGGCGACGATGCTGCTCGGCCTGCTGGTTGCCGTCATCGGCTTCTTCGCGCTGCTGATGTGGGCGGACGCCCGGGGCGACGACAGTACGCCGGCTGCGGCAGCCGCAGCCGTGGAGCCCGCCGATGCCGTCGCCGCCGCGACTCCGGATCACAACACGGCGTTGCCGCTGTCGAGCTTCGCGGGAGTCGTGCCCGAGAACGCCGCCGAGCTCGCGAAGGCACACAAGCCCAACGACGCGTCGATGCCGCCGATCCTGGCGGGCGACCTCGTCAAGGTGCAGATGACCCTGAAGGACATGGTCGTCGAGATCGCGCCGGGCGTGAAGTACAACACCTGGGCGTTCGACGGGCACGGCGCCCCCGGCCCGGTCGTCCACGTCCGCGAGGGGCAGACCGTCGAGATGACGCTGACGAACGGCGGTGCGATCCCGCATTCGATCGACTTCCACGCCGCCCGGATCGCCCCGAACATCGCCTTCGCCGACGTCGCTCCCGGCGACTCCTTCACCTTCAGGTTCAAGGCAGGCGATCCCGGCGTGTTCATGTACCACTGCGGTACGAAGCCGGTGCTCGCGCACATCGCGAACGGCATGTACGGCGCAATCGTCGTCGAGCCGAAGGAGGGGCTGCCGCCGGTCGACAACGAGTACGTGCTCGTCGCCAGCGAGTGGTACATGAACGGCGACGGGATCGACGAGCCGGCCTCGCTCGACATGGCGAAGGCCCGCCGCATGGAGCCCGACTGGACGACCTTCAACGGGTACGCGAACCAGTACGTCACTCATCCGCTGACGGCCGACCCGGGCGACACGACCAGGTTCTGGGTCGTCGCCGCCGGGCCGACGCTGGACACGAACTTCCACATCGTCGGGACGATCTTCGACCGCGCCTGGGTGAACCAGGACATGAAGAGCCCGCCGCAGACCGGCGTCCAGACCGTGCTCGTCCCCGCGGGCGGCGGCGCCGTCTTCGACGTCAAGATCGACGAGCCCGGCCTGTACCCGTTCGTGTCGCACGCGTTCGCCCACGTCGATCTCGGCCAGGTCGGCCTGCTCAAGGTCGGCAACCCGAAGGGGGCAGGTTCCCATTGAGCGCGGTTCGCGACGCCGGCGAGCTCTCGACTCGGGGCCGTACGATCGAGCGGATGACGGCTCTGAGCGACCGGGAGCTCGGTCTGGTCGACGCCTACTGGCGCGCGGCCAACTACCTCTCCGTCGCGCAGATCTACCTGCTCGACAACCCGCTGCTGCGGGAGCCGCTGCGGCCCGAGCACGTCAAGCCACGCCTGCTCGGCCACTTCGGCACGGTCCCGGGGCTGAACCTGCTCTACGCGCACCTGAACCGGCAGATCCGGGCGCGCGACCTGAGCGCGATCTACGTCACCGGGCCGGGCCACGGCGGCCCGGCCCTGGTCGCGAACGCCTATCTCGAGGGGACCTACAGCGAGGTCTATCCGAACGTCTCGCGCGACACAGCCGGGCTGCGGCGGTTGTTCCGCCAGTTCTCCTTCCCCGGCGGGATCCCGAGCCACGTGGCCCCCGAGGTGCCCGGTTCGATCCACGAGGGCGGCGAGCTCGGGTACGCGCTCGTGCACGCCTTCGGCGCCGCCTTCGACAACCCGGACATGCTCGTCGCCTGCGTCGTCGGCGACGGCGAGGCGGAGACCGGCCCGCTCGCGGCGAGCTGGCACGCGAACAAGTTCCTCAACCCGAGGACGGACGGCGCCGTGCTGCCCGTGCTGCACCTGAACGGGTTCAAGATCGCCAACCCGACCGTGCTCGCGAGGATCCCCGAGCGCGAGCTCCTCGCGCTGTTCGAGGGCTACGGCTGGCGGCCGCTCCTCGTCAGCGGCGGCTTCGACGGGGAGGACCCGGCGCACGTCCACCGGAGGCTGGCGGAGGCGCTCGAGGAGGCGCTGGACGAGATCGCCGCGATCCAGGAGCGAGCGCGGAACGGCGGCGACGTCGAGCGGCCGACCTGGCCCATGCTGATCCTGCGAACGCCGAAGGGCTGGACGGGGCCGAAGGAGGTCGACGGGAAGAAGACCGAGGGCAGCTGGCGCTCGCATCAGGTGCCGATGGCCGCCGTCCGCGAGAGCCCCGCGCACGTGCGGGTGCTCGAGGAGTGGCTGCGCAGCTACCGGCCGGACGAGCTCTTCGACGACGACGGCCGGCTCGTCCCGGAGCTGGAGGCGCTCGCGCCCGAGGGCGAGCGCCGGATGAGCGCCAACCCGCACGCGAACGGCGGCGTGCTGCTGCGCGACCTCGTCCTGCCCGACTTCCGCGACTACGCGGTCGACGTCGCTGCCCCGGCGACTGGCACGAGCGAGGCGACGCGCGTCCTCGGCGGCTTCCTCCGCGACATCGTCGCGAGCAACCCCGAGACCTTCCGGATCTTCGGCCCCGACGAGACCGCCTCGAACCGGCTCGGCGACGTCTTCTCCGTCACCGGCCGGACCTGGCTCGCCGAGCTCGAGGACGGCGACGAGGGGCTCGCGCCCGACGGCAGGGTGATGGAGATCCTCTCCGAGCACCTCTGCCAGGGCTGGCTCGAGGGCTACCTGCTCACCGGCAGGCACGGCCTGTTCAACTGCTACGAGGCGTTCATCCACATCGTCGACTCGATGTTCAACCAGCACGCGAAGTGGCTGAAGACGGCGCGTGACATCCCCTGGCGGCGGCCGGTCGCCTCGCTCAACTACCTGCTCTCCTCGCACGTCTGGCGCCAGGACCACAACGGTTTCTCGCACCAGGATCCCGGCTTCATCGACCACGTCGTCAACAAGAAGGCGGAGGTGATCCGCGTGTACCTGCCGCCCGACGCGAACACGCTCCTCTCGGTCGCCGACCACTGCCTGCGGAGCCGCAACTACGTGAACGTGATCGTCGCCGGCAAGCAGCCCGCGCTCGACTACCTCTCGATCGAGGACGCGGTCGTCCACTGCGCGCGCGGGCTCGGGATCTGGCACTGGGCGTCGACCGATGAGGGCGGCGAGCCCGACGTCGTGCTCGGCTGCGCGGGCGACACGCCGACGCTGGAGGCGCTCGGTGCCGCGGCGCTGCTCCGGGAGCACCTGCCGGAGCTGAAAGTGCGCTTCGTCAACGTCGTCGACCTGATGCGGCTCCAGTCGGAGAGCGAGCACCCGCACGGGCTCTCCGACACCGAGTTCGACGCTCTCTTCACGACGGCGAAGCCGATCGTCTTCGCCTACCACGGCTACCCCTGGCTGATCCACCGGCTCACCTACCGGCGCCGCAACCACGCGAACCTGCACGTGCGCGGCTACAAGGAGGAGGGGACCACGACGACGCCGTTCGACATGGTCATGCTCAACGACCTCGACCGCTTCCACCTCGCGATCGACGTGATCGACCGTGTTCCCGGCCTCGCCGAGCGCGCCGCCCACTTCCGGCAGGAGCTCGAGGAGCGGCGTCTGCGAGCCCGCGCGTACACCCGCGAGCACGGCGACGACGACCCGGAGATCCGCGACTGGGCCTGGCCCTTCTGAGGATCCTCGTCGTCAACGCCGGTTCGACGAGCCTGAAGCTTGCGCTCGTGGAGGGCGACACCGCGACTCCCGTCGAGGACTTCGCCGAGGCGGACGCGGTCGGCCACCGGATCGTCCACCTCGGCGGCCTCGTCGTCGAGGCAGCGCTCGCCGACGACTCGCTGGTCGCGCACGTCGAGCGGGGCGCCGAGATCGCGCCGCTGCACAACCGGCCCGCGCTGGAGGCGCTCAGGCGCGCCCGCGAGGCGCTCCCTGACGTGCCGCACGTCGCCGTCTCCGACTCGCACTTCCACCGGACGATCTCGCCCCAGGCCCGGCGCTACGCGCTCCCCGAGCGCCTCGGGCCGATCGAGCGGCTCGGCTTCCACGGGCTCGCAGTCGAGTCCGTGGCCGAGCAGATCGACGCGGAGCGGCTCGTCGCCTGCCACCTCGGTGGCGGCTGCTCGGTCACCGCCGTGCGGGACGGGAGCTCGGTCGACACGAGCATGGGCTACACGCCGCTCGAGGGCCCGCCGATGGGCACGCGCTCGGGCTCGGTCGATCCGGGAGCGCTGCTCCATCTGCTGCGCGCCGGGACGACCGTGGACGAGCTCGACCGGACGCTCAACGAGGAGTCGGGGCTGCTCGCGCTCGGCGGCCTGGACGATGCCTTCGCGTTCTCCCACTTCACCTATCACCTCGCGAAGGCGGTCGCCGGCATGGCGGCCGTCCTCGGCGGCATCGACGTGCTCGCCTTCAGCGGCGGCATCGGCGAGAACCGCGCCGACGTGCGTGAGGCGGTCGCTGAGCGGCTGCGCCACCTCGGCGAGTTCCGCGTGCTGGCCGTCCCCGCCCGAGAAGAGCTCGTGATCGCTCGAGCGGTGCGCGTGCTGCTCGAACGCGGCGCCTGAGGCTGCGGCCAACTACGCAGCCGGAATCGGCGCCGCCACCGATGCCCGGGCGTGAGGCCGCGCGGATCATCAGGGCACAACCCAACCTCGAGGAGGTCGACATGAAGAGGATCCTGGTCGCAACCGACGGCTCGCCCTCCGCGGCGGAGGCGGTCGCCTTCGGCGTCGAGCTGGCGGCCGAGCACGCGTCCGAGTTGGTGCTCGCACACGTCGTGCCCGTGGTCGACATCGTCCCGCCTTCCGCCTTCGGCGCGATCGGCGGTGCGTTCCCGCACGAGCCGAGCGAGCACGACCTCAGCCTGCTCGACGACGGTGCCGCCGTGGCGGCGGAGCACGGCGTCGCCGCCACGACGGTGCTGCTCCGCGGCGACACGGTCGACGAGATCGTCGCCTACGCCGACTCCCACGATGTCGACCTGGTCGTCGTCGGCTCGCGCGGCCACGGCGCGATCGCCGGCGCGCTGCTCGGCAGCGTCTCGCGCGGGATCCTCGGCGAGTCGAAGCGGCCGGTGCTGATCGTGCGCGCCGCGACCGTGCCCGCAGTCGCGGCTCGATGACCCAGCCTGCGTCCGGCGCCGGCGTCGACCTCTACTGGTTGCCGCTCGGCGCCGGCGGGCACTCGGTGCGCGTGAACGGCCGCGTCTACGAGCGGGCGGCCGCCTGGCTCGCGCGGCGCGAGCCGCGCGACCTCTTCCACGCTGCCCTGATCGTGGATGTGCCCGAAGGCAGGTTCGTGATCGAGCAGGCGCCGGTCCGCGACGCCCGCGGCCGCGAGCGCGGCGTCGTCGCCGAGGGCGCCGTCGGCAGTCGGCGGGCGGCTCGCTTCCGCCTCTTCCGGTACGAGGTCCGCTGCTGGAGAGGCGGGACGATCCCCGACGTCGCCGAGGCGGTCGAGAGCCCGCGGCGGCTGACGTCCGATCCGGACGCGGCGCGGCGTTTGCTCGAGCTCGTGGCCGAAGCTCCCACGGCAGTCTGGGGCCGCGACGAGCTCGGCGCGGGGGAGATGTGGAACTCGAACTCGCTGATCGCCTGGCTCGTGGCGCGCGCCGGCCTTCCGGCCGCCTCGATCGAGCCGCCTGCGAATGGCCGCGCCCCGGGCTGGCAGGCAGGCCTCGTCGTCGCAGGGCGCTAGGCCTCGAGCAGCCCCTGCTCGAGCGCGTAGCGGACGAGCTCGGCGCGGGTCGTGATCCGGAGCTTCTGCATGATGTGCGCCCGGTGCGTCTCCGCCGTGCGCACGGAGATGTAGAGCTGGGCGGCGATCTCCTGGTTCGTGTGCCCGAGGGCGAGGAGGCGGAGCACGTCGCGCTCCCGGTCGGAGAGCGGATCCAGCTCCGCACGCTTGCGCTCCTCCGCGTCGGCGGCGAGCATCCGCGCGCCGAGGGCGGGGTGGACGTAGCGCCCGCCGGCGGCGACGTCGCGGATCGCGGCGACGACATCCGTGTCGACGGCCTCCTTCAGCACGTAGCCGCATGCGCCCGCTTCGAACGCCTCCCGGACGTAGCGCGGGTCGTCCTGCATCGAGAGGATCAGCACCTTCGCGTCGGGGGCGTCGTGGAGGACCTCCGGGATCGCCTCGATCCCGGTCTTGCCGGGCATGACCACGTCCATCAGGATCACGTCCGGCTTCGTCTCGCGGGTCTGGAAGACGGCGTTCCTGGCGTCGCCGGCCTCGCCGACGACCTCGATCCCGTCCTCGGCCTCGAGCACCCTGCGCAGGCCGGAGCGGACGACCGCGTGGTCGTCGACGATCAGGACGCGAATCGACGTGCTCACCGCAGCGGCACCTCCGCGACGATCGTGCTGCCGGAGCCCGGGCTCGACTCGAGCTTCAGCTTGCCGCCCAGGAGCGCGAGCCGCTCGCCCATGCCGAGCAGGCCGAGGCCCTCGTGCCCGTCCTCGGTCGCGAAGCCGCGGCCGTCGTCCTCGATCACCGCGGAGACGGAGCGGCCGGTGCGGGTGAGGACGATGCTGACCGAGCGCGCCTGCGCGTGCTTGACCACGTTCGTCAGCGCCTCCTGCACGATCCGGTAGAGCGCGGTCTCGACGTCGCTCGGCAGCCGGTCGCCGATGTGCGCCTCGAGCTCGACGCGCATGCCGGTCTGGTCGGCGAAGGTCTCGCGCAGCCGCTCGAGCGCCGCGACGAGGCCGAAGTCGTCGAGCGCCTTCGGGCGCAACTCGACGGCGAGCCGGCGGACGGCGTGCAGCGTCTCGACGACCTGCGCGCGAACCGTCGCGAGCGCGGACGTGCGCGCGTCGTCGGTCGCCGCCTCCTCGACCGCCTTCAGCCCGAGCAGGATCGAGGTGAGCTCCTGTCCCGTCTGGTCGTGGAGCTCCCGTGCGAGCCGCCGGCGCTCGAGCTCCTGCGCCTCGACCACGCGGCGCAGGGCGTCGCCGGCGACGCGCGCCGAGAGGTCGACGGCGACCGCCGCGCGTGGCGCGAACGTCTCGGCGAGCCGTAGGTCGGCCTCGGTGAAGCGCGGGTCGGTCGTTTCCTTGTCGTGCGCGACGATGACGCCGATCGGCCGGCCGCCGGCGACGAGCGGGACGTAGAGGCCGCTGCGGACGCCCAGCCGCCGTGCCGTCTCCTGGTCGACCTCGGGATCGTCGAGCAGCGACTCGACACGCTCGGCGCGCCGCCGCTCGAGCACGCGGCCGCTCTTCGAGCCCGCCCGCTCGAGCTGCGTGCCGACGATTCCCTCGGAGCCGTCTCCGTCGGCCGCCTCGATCCGAAGCGTGCCGTCGCCCGCCGGAAGCGCGATCGTCACCAACCGCGCCGCGATCAGGCCGCGCAGCCGCCGTGCGATCAGCTCCAGCAGCCGCGCCAGCTCGATCTCGCTCGCGAGCGCCGTCCCGACCTCGTTCAGCGCCTCGAGCTGCTCCGACCACGAGGTGGCGGCCTCGTAGAGCCGCGCGTTCTCGATCGCGACCGCCGCCTGGCTGGCGAGCGTCTCGACGAGATTCTGGTCGTCGGGGGTGAAAGCGCCTTCCTTCTCCGTCAGGTAGAGGTTCCCGAACGCCCTGCCGCGCAGGAGGATCGGCACGCCGAGGAAGCCCCGCATCGGCGGATGGTGCGGCGGAAAGCCGACCGAGCGTGGATCGTCGGCGATCGACTCCAGCAGCAGCGGCCGGGCATCCGTGATCAGCGCGCCGAGAATGCCGCGCCCGCGCGGGAGCTCGCCGATCCTCGCCGCGGTGTCGCCGTCGATGCCGGTGTGCAGGAAACGCTCGAGCGCCGTGCCGGACTGGTCGATCACCCCGAGCGCGGCGTAGCGGGCGCCGGTCAGCGCGGCGGCGGTCTCCGCGAGCTTCTGCAGCAGGTCGTCGAGGGAGAGCTCGGAGCTCAGCGCGATGCCTGCGTCGACGAGCCCGCGGAGGCGATCGGTTTCGGCCATCGCTCCCATGTGCTCGAACCTACCCCATCCGCGCCAATCCGCCCCGATCCGATCCTTTCCGCGCGGCTACACTAGGCACCCCCGCCGACGTAGCTCAGCTGGTAGAGCACTTCACTCGTAATGAAGGGGTCCGCGGTTCGAGTCCGCGCGTCGGCTTTCTTTCGAAGAAACCCCTGCATAACGCCAAATCGTGTTGCCTCTCAGGCGCCGAGCGCACTTCACCGTGGATGAAGGGACATGGAACTCGAGTGCGCGCAAATCCCTGCACACGGGGTGATTCCTGCTTCAACCTCCCGACCGGCACCGACGACCAACTCGCGCTTCGGGATGCTCTAGCCGGGAGGCGCACCGTTGGCCCCGCGACGTGTCCCGCGCTCGGGGCTGGCGCCGTAGACCGACGACGGTCGGTACTCCGGCTTCAGTCGCGGCTGTCGAGGAGCAGGGTCGGG
>JANPKC010000213.1:0-2762 GCA_031425855.1 Actinomycetes bacterium
GCCGCTACCGGGCGTCGCCGAGATCTCCTCGGTGGTCAGGGAGAGGTAGACCGTCGAGGTCGCTCCCTCGGCGCGGGTCGACCGCATCGCCTCGCGGAGCCCGGCCAGCTTCTCCCGGTTCGACGCGAGGCGCGACTGGAGGACGACGCGGTTCTCCGGCTTCAGCGTCGGGCTGCCGAGCTGCGCGAGGATCTGCGCGATCCGGCGTTGCGTCTGCTCGATCTGGGTCTGGAGGCTGTCGGCCTGCTGCTGCAGGTCCTGGATCCCGTAGCGCTGGCCGAGGATCGTCCCGAGCTGCGAGAGCTCGGCGAGCGCTCCCTGGACGCGGGCGGTGGGGATCCGAAGCGTGATCTGCGCCGCGCCGACTCCCTCCGAGGGTGCGTCGTAGGAGAGCGAGGCGACGCTGCCGCCGTGGTCGCGGGCGATCTGCTGGGCCTGCTTCGTCGCGTCGGAGAGCGCATCCACGTCGTCGAGGCGGAGGCTGAGCTCGGCCTCGAAGCGCTGCAGCTGTCCGGGGACGGGGGCGACGGCGCCGCCGCCCGTGGCGCCTGCGTCGCCGAGGGCCTTCGTCGCGGGGGGCGCGGCCTCGCTGCTCTCGGCGGCCCCGCCCGGGATCGTCGAATAGTTGCGGCTGTCGTCGGCCGGGGCGGATGCGGAGACCTCGTCGCCACCCGTGCTGACGTCGTCGCGCGTCAGCCCGATCGCGCCCGCCGCGACGAGCGCGACGACGAGCGTCGCCGGCACGGCGAGCAGCGAGCGCCTCCAGCCCCAGTTGAACCGAAAGCGGTCGAGAAAGGGCTCGCGCGCCGGCTCCGGGACGCTCAGCGCGCGGACGCGCTCGCGCAGCGCGGACGGCGCCTCGGGCCTCGTCGCGCGGATCTCGTTCAGCAGCGTCTCAGACATGGATGCTCACCTTCTCCTCGAGCTTCTTCAGGGCTCTCGACAACCGGGTCGAGACTGCGGTGGGGCTGATTCCGAGCACGCGCGCGGTCTCGTCGCCGTCGAGCTCGAGCAGGACGCGAAGGGCGATCACCTCGCGCTCGCCCGCCGACAGCTCTCGCAGCGCGGCCTCGAGCTCCGGCGACAGACCCTCGGCCATGGCGGCTTCGAACCGGTCCGGACCGGCCACGCGCTGCTCGCGCCGCTGCCTGCGCTCCTCGGCGCGGACCCAGTCGAGCGCGGTCGTCCGGGCGATCTGGCAGAGCCAGGTGCGCGCGCTGCCGCGGCTCGCGTCGAAGCGCCGCCACAGCTTGAGCGCCTTCTCGAACGTGTCCGCGGCCAGGTCCTCGGCGAGCGAGCGGTCGCGGGTCAGGTAGACGAGATAGGCGTACACGTCGTCGAGATGCTCCTCTGCGGTCGCGGCGAAGGACGCCGACCAGGCGGGCTGTCTTCGTGCGGGAAGCGTCATCGCTTGCACACGGTGTCTACGCCGCCGGATGCCGCCCGGTCACACCTGCTGCGCGGCCTCGAACAGCTGCTCCCAGTGCTCCAGCAGCGCCTGCAGCTCCTCGCGGGCGGCCGTGTGCGCCGCGAGCGTCTCCGCGTTCCCCCAGTCCTCGGCGAGCCGCTGCTCGAGCTCGCCGAGCTCGAGCTCCCGCGCCTGGATCGACGCCTCGATCTGCTCCAGCTCCGACGGCCGCGGCTTCGCCTGACTCTGCTTCCCCCGTCCCGGCCGCTCCTTGCGCTCCTTCGGCGGCGCGGGCGGCGCTGCCGACTCGTCGCCGCGGATGCGGGCGTAGTCGGCCCAGCCCCCGTCGTAGGAGCGCAGCCGGCCGTGCTCGACCGCGACGATCCGCTCGGCGACCGCGTCGAGGACGGCGCGGTCGTGCGACACCAGCAGCACGGTGCCGGGGAACGCCTCGAGTGCAGCCTCCAGGGCCTCGCGGCTCTCGAGGTCGAGGTGGTTCGTCGGCTCGTCGAGGACGAGGAAGTTCGCGCCCGACGCGACGACGAGCGCCAGCGCGAGCCGGCGCCGCTCGCCGCCCGACAGCGCAACCACGGGCTTGTCGTGGTCGTCCCAGCCGGAGAAGAGAAAGCGGCCGAGGAGCGCCTGCGCCTGCGAGCGCTGCAGGCCGGTGGCTCCCATCGCGCACTCGAGCACGCTGCCGCGCTCGTCCAGCTCCACCTCGTGCTGGGAGAAGTACGCCAGCTCGACCCCGTGGCCGATCCGGCCCAGCCGGCCGCCGACGATCGCCTCGAGCAGCGTCGACTTGCCCGACCCGTTCGGGCCGATCAGCGCCACGTGCTCGCCGCGCTCGATCACGAGCTCCGTGCCGTCGAGCAGCCGTTTGTCGCCCGCCACCAGGTCGACGTTCAACGCCTCGACGACGGTGCGGCCGCTGCGCGAGGGCTTCAGGAACTCGAAGCCGAGCGTGCGCCGACCCTCGCGGGGCGCCTCGACGCGCTCGGACTCGATCCGGGCGATCTGCTTCAGCTTCGCCTGCGCCTGCCGCGACTTCGTCCCGTAGCGGAAGCGGGCGACGAAGCGCTCGAGGCGGGCGATGTCCTCGGCCTGGCGCTCGGCGAACTTCGCCTGCATCGCGAGCCGCGCCGCCTTTTCCTGCCGCCAGACGTGCCACTTGCCGGGGAAGAAGGTCGATCTGCCGTCCTCGAGCTCGAGCACGGACGTGGCCACCGACTCCAGTAACCAGCGATCGTGGGCGACGAGGATGACGGCGGCGTCGATCGTCGAGAGCTCCTGCTCGAGCCACTCCATCGACTCCATGTCGAGATGGTTGGTCGGCTCGTCGAGCAGCAGCAGG
>JANPKC010000214.1:0-4761 GCA_031425855.1 Actinomycetes bacterium
TTCTCGAAGTCCCAGGCGGTGAGGTTCCCGGAGGCGTCGAGGCCGCCGCGGATCTTCATGATCATCGGCGTCCCGAAGTGCTCCCAGACGTGCTCGTCCGCGCGCGTCCACTGGACGCGGACCGGGGCGCCGACGGCCTTCGACATCAGCGCCGCGTCGAGCGACACCGTGTCCGCGCCGTTGAGCCCGTAGCAGCCCGAGCCTTCCCTGTAGACGACATGGACCTGCTGGTTCGTCATTCCGAGCATCCGCGCGGCCGCCTGGCGGAGCGGGTAGACGCCCTGCGTGGGCGACCAGACCGTCGCCTCGTCCTTCTTGACGTCGGCGATCGCACAGGAGGGGCCCATCGACCCGTGCAGCTGGTACGGGTAGTAGTAGGTCGCCTCGACGACCGTCGCGGCCTCCTTCAACGCCTTGTCGACGTTGCCGTCGTTCGCGAGCAGGCGAGCCTGGGCCGGCCACGTGCGCATGCGGTCGTAGAGCTCGTCGTGGTCTCTCGGCGCCCCGGCCGGGTCGTTCCACGTCACCTTGATCGTCTCGGCGGCCTTGATCGCGCCCGCCTCCGAGCGGCAGACGACGCCGACGAAGTTCTTCTGGACGACGACCTTGACCAGGTCCGGGATCCGCTTGGGGAAGCCGTCGACGCTGACGAGCGTCGCGTTGATCCCCGGCGGGCGGACGACCCGGCCGTGGAGCATCCCGGGAACCTTGAGGTTGTGGATGTACTCGTGCTTCGAGCGGACCTTGTCGTCGATGTCGACGTGCCGGACCGACTTCCCGACGAGCTTGTGCTCGGCGGGCTTCTTCATCGGCGCGCGGCCGGTGATGCGGAGGTTGAACCGCTGCCCGCCGATCAGCTCGCCGTAGGTCGCGCGCTTCGTCGAGTCCGCCGTCGAGACGACGGCGCCGTTCATCGTCATCAGCGACGACGCGGGGACGCCGAGCTTCTTCGCGGCGAGGTCGACCAGCGCCTTGCGCGCCTCGGCGCAGGCCTGGCGAAGCCCGGCCGGGTAGTTCGACTTGATCGACTGGCTCCCGGCCGTGGTGCCCTGGTCGGGCGTGAACCACGTGTCCGACTCGAGCACGTCGATCGACGCGAGCGAGACGTCGAGCTCGTCGGCCGCGATCTGCATGTGCGCCGTCTTCAGCCCGGTTCCGAGCTCGACCTTTCCGACCTGGATCCGGACCCGGCCGTCGGCGCCGACGACGACCCACGAGTCGATCTGGGTCGCGTCGATCAGGGCAGGCCCGATCGCGGCCGTCGCTGCGCGGGCCCTTGTCGCGCCCGGGCCGAGCGGGACGCTGAAGGCAACGATCAGGGCGCCGCTCCCCTTGAGGAAATCCTTCCGGGAGTGGGGCTTCTCGATCATGCTTGTCATCTTCTCCCCCTCTCCTATGCGGCCGAGCGCGACGCGCGCTTGACGGCTTTGACGATGGCGTAGTGCGTCCCGCAGCGGCAGATGTTGGCGTTGAGCGCCTTCTTGATCTGCGCCTCGGTGGGGCGCGGCGTCTTCTTCAGGAAGACGATCGACTGCATCACCATGCCGTTGATGCAGTAGCCGCACTGCGCGGCGCGCTCCTCGACGAACGCCTCGAGCACCGGGTGGTCGGCCGCCAGGCCCTCGAGCGTCGTGATCTTCTTCCCGGCCATCGCCGCTGTCGGAACGATGCAGGAGCGAACGGCTTCCCCGTCCACGTGAACCGTGCAGGCCCCGCACTGCGAGAGTCCGCAGCCGAAGCGTGGGCCCTGGAGCCCGAGTTCCTCGCGCAGGACCGTGAGCAGCTTCGTGTCCGGCGCCGATCGGACGGTGTGGCGCTTGCCGTTTACCGTCAACTTCACTGTCTTGGCCATCTGTCCCTTCCTCGACGACGACAGAGTTCGAGCGTCGCCGAGGCACGAGAGGCGGGCGGCGCAGCCCCGACCCTACGCCTCCAACAGGCTGGACTCAAGCCCGGAATCCGGGAACGGTCACCTGACGACCAGCACGCCCTTCATCCCGGCGGCGGCATGGCTCGGCAGCGTGCAGAGGAACGCGTAACGGCCGGCCTTCCGGAACGTCACCCTGAGCGTCCCCTTCATGCCGGCTCCGAGCACTGCGCTCTTCCTGCCGCCGATCTTGAAGTCGTGCCCGATCGTGCCCCTGTTCGTGAGCACGAAGGTGGTGACGACGCCCTTCCTGACGGTCTTCGGGGCGATCGCGAACGTGAACTCGGACAGCCCGACCGTCACCCGCTGCGGGGTCGCGGCCTCGCCCGCCGACGCGCCGAACGCCGCCACGACGGCGACCAGGGCGATGGCTCCGAGTACTGCGACCGGAACGATTCTCCTCACGTTGACCCTCCCGGGATTTCGACAACTCGATCGGGTACTACGGAGGCGGCGGCAGACTGGATGCCTCCTTCGGAGGGAGGGCGACCGACCGGGCCGGGGGTACAATCCGACGCTCGATGGCCGCCAGCACCGCAACCGTCGCCCGCCGGCTCCCGCGTGGCTGGGCCCATCTCGCGCTGCAGTTCGGGTTCTGGATCGGGTTCTACTTCGCCTACCAGGCCGCGCGCGGGCTCGCCGACCACGGCGGCGTCGCGACGGCGTTCGCGAACGGCGCCTGGATCATCGACTTCCAGCGCAGCCTCGGCTCGATGTTCGAGCTGACGCTCCAGCGGGCTGTCGAGCAGTCGGGGGTGCTGATCCAGGCGACGTCGATCACCTACTGGCTGTCGCAGTTCGCGGTCGTCGGGCTCGCCCTGATCTGGGTCTACTTCAAGGCGCACGAGCGCTTCTACGGCTTCCGCAACATGCTGATCGTCGGCAACCTGATCGGGCTCGCCGGCTACGTGCTGCTGCCGACGGCGCCGCCGCGGATGTTCCCCGAGGCCGGTTTCACCGACACGCTCGCCGCCCACTCGACCGTGAACCACTCGTCGACCTTCGTCGCCTTCTCCTCCAACCCCTACGCCGCGATGCCGAGCCTGCACGCCCTCGACGCGCTGATCGTCAGCGTCGTGATGGCGACCGTCGTTCGCCGCCGCTGGGCCAAGGTGCTCTGGCTCGCCTGGGCTCCCTGGGTGTGGTTCGCGGTGATGGCGACCGGCAACCACTTCTGGCTCGACGTCGCCGCCGGCGTCCTCGTCGCGGGCGTCGCCGCCGCGATCGTGTACCGCCCCTGGCGGCGATTCGGGCCGCAGGCGGCATGAGCCTGAAGGAGGCCTACACCGGCGGCGCGAGGGCGATCGCGTCCCGCTCGATGACGGGCCTCGCCCGCACGCGCGTGACGCCGAACATGCTCACCGCCGCGGGGGTGACACTCTGCGCGGTCGGCGCGGTCCTCGTCTACTTCGAGTACCGGAACGAGATCCTCTTCTACTGGCTCGGCGGGCTCGCGTTCGTCGTCGGCTCGATCCTCGACATCCTCGACGGCGCGCTCGCCCGGGCGGGCGGCAAGCAAACGCCGTTCGGCGGCTTCCTCGACTCGACGCTCGACCGGGTCGGCGAGGGCCTCGTGATCGGCGCGATCACGCTCGTCTTCATGCGCCACGGCGACGAGCTCGCGCTCGCGCTGGCGGTCGCAGCGCTCGGCGGCTCGTTCCTCGTCCCGTACGCGCGCGCCAAGGCGGAGGGCCTCGGGATCAAGGGCGACGTCGGAATCGGATCGCGCGCGGAGCGCGTCACCGTGATCGCGGTCGGGCTGGCGCTTGCGCCGTGGGGCGTGTTGCCGTGGGCGATCGCGCTGCTCGCCGTGACGGCCTGGTTCACGGTGCTGCAGCGGATTCTGCACGTGCGCCGCGAGCTGCGCGCAAGCTAGCGATCTGCGCTAGAGTGCTAGCAGTTTGACTGCTAGCACTTCTCTCACCGAGCGAACGAGCGTGCTCGTCCGCATGCCCGGCTCGCTCAAGCGCGCGCTCGTCCGCGAGGTCGCCCGCCGCGAGTCGAACCTGAACGACGTCGCCGTCGCGCTCCTGGCCGAGCGGTTCGGCGTCCCGTTCGCGCCCAGCGGCCGCCGCCGGAAGGCGATCCCGGGCGCGGCGGGCGCCGTCGTCCTCCGTATGCCCCCCGAGCTCCGCCGCGAGCTCAAGGCGGGTGCCCGGCGCCGCAAGCTCAACGTCAACGACCTCGTCCTCCTCACGCTCAGCGAGGCGCTCGAGGTCCCGTTCGCTTCCAATCGAAAGGACACCATGGCTTCCACCAACGGGTCGAGCAACGGCTCGGCCAACGGCAAGGCGCGCGGCAAGGACAAGGTGCGCGTCGCCATCGTCGGCGTCGGCAACTGCGCCAACTCGCTCCTCCAGGGCGTGCAGTACTACAAGGACGCGCCGGACGACCAGTTCGTCCCCGGGCTGATGCACGTCAACCTCGGCGGCTACCACGTCTCCGACATCGAGTTCACGGCCGCGTTCGACGTCACCGCCGACAAGGTCGGCAAGGACCTCGCCGACGCGATGTGGGCGCACCCGAACGACACGATCAAGTTCGCCGACGTGCCGAAGACCGGGATCACCGTCAACCGCGGCATGACCCACGACGGTCTTGGCAAGTACATCTCCGAGGTCGTCACGAAGGCGCCGGGCGAGACCGACGACATCGTCGGCATCCTCCAGGAGACGAAGACGGACGTCGTCGTCAGCTACCTCCCGGTCGGCTCCGAGGCGGCGGCGAAGTGGTACGCCGAGCAGTGCCTGGAGGCCGGCGTCGCGCTCGTCAACTGCATGCCCGTCTTCATCGCGCGCGAGAGCTACTGGCAGAAGCGCTTCGAGGAGAAGGGC
>JANPKC010000215.1:0-14476 GCA_031425855.1 Actinomycetes bacterium
GTCGGCGCGCGAGAAGCCGCCGTTCCGATCGCTCGTCCACTGCATCGGCGTGCGGACGCCGTCGCGGTCGCCGAGGTAGACGTTGTCGCCCATGGCGATCTCGTCTCCGTAATAGAGCACGGGTGAACCTGGCAGCGAAAAGAGGATCGCGTGCATCAGCTCGATCTCGTCCCGGCCGCCGTCGAGGAGGGGGGCGAGCCGGCGGCGGATCCCGAGGTTGAGCTTCATCCGCGGGTCCTTCGCGTACTCCTCGTACATGTAGTCGCGCTCCTCGTCCGTGACCATCTCGAGCGTCAGCTCGTCGTGGTTGCGGAGGAAGAGCCCCCACTGAGCGTTGTCGGGGATCGAAGGCGTCCGGTCGAGGATCTCGATCATCGGCAGGGCCTCCTCCCGCCGCAGCGACATGAACATGCGCGGCATCACGGGGAAGTGAAAGGCCATGTGACACTCGTCCCCGTCACCGAAGTATGCAACCACGTCCTCGGGCCACTGGTTCGCCTCCGCGAGGAGCACTCGGTCGGGGTAGTTGGCGTCGACCTCGGCCCGGACGCGCTTCAGGTACTCGTGCGTGCGCGGCAGGTTCTCGCAGTTCGTCCCCTCCTCCTCGAAGAGGTACGGCACCGCGTCGAGCCGGAAGCCGTCGAGCCCGACGTCGAGCCAGAAGCGCAGCACCTCGATCATCGCGTCCTGCACGGCCGGGTTCTCGTAGTTCAGGTCGGGCTGGTGGCTGAAGAAGCGGTGCCAGTAGTACTGACCGCGCACGGGGTCGTGCGTCCAGTTCGAGACCTCGGTGTCGATGAAGATGATCCGGGCGTCCGAGTACGGCTCGTCCGTGTCCGACCAGACGTAGAAGTCGCCGTAGGGCCCGTCCGGGTCGTCCCTCGAGGCCTGGAACCAGGGGTGGTCGGAGGAGGTGTGGTTCATCACGAGGTCGACGATCACGCGCATCCCCCGCTCGTGCGCCGCCTCGACGAACGAGCGGAAGTCCTCGACCGTGCCGTAGTCCGCGTTGATCCCGTAGAAGTCGGCGATGTCGTAGCCGCCGTCGCGGAGCGGCGAGGGATAGAACGGCAGCATCCAGATGCAGTCGATCCCGAGCCACTGCAGGTAGTCGAGCTTCTGCTGGAGGCCGCGGAAGTCGCCGGAGCCGTCGTCGTTGCCGTCGAAGAACGCGCGCGTGTGGATCTCGTAGAAGACGGCCGTCTTGAACCAGGTCGGATTCGACTCGAACCAGTGGACGGGCTGCTCGTGGCGCTCGACGTCGCTCATGTGCGCACCCACCGTCTCAGACTCGTGCCAGGCTCGCGCCAGACTCCTCTCTGACACGGTGCCGGAGTCGTCTCTGACACCGTTTGTGGCGCGCAACGGATAAATGCCTGCACAGGTCGGTTCACGCGCCGATCTTCATCACGTGCGCGCCGCCGGGGGGGAGGCCGACGTAGTTGCGGCCGATCCGCCAGCGGTAGCGCTCGCCGGTGAGCAGGTCCGTGACGGGGAACTCGTCGGGCAGACCGAGGCCCGGCGGGACGACGACGACGTCCTCGCGCGGGCCCGCAGGGTCGAGGTTCGCCGCGACCGCGATGTCGGGCGCCTTGTAGTAGGCGAAGACGTGCTCGCCGTGGGTGTCGAGCAGCCGCAGGTTGTCGAAGCGCTGCAGCGCGGGCTCGGCGCGGCGGAGCTCGTTCAGCGTCCGCACGAGCGGCAGCAGCGGCCCGTCGAGCGCCCGCTGCTTGACCTCGTACTTCTCCGAGTCGAGGTACTCCTCGCTTCCGCGCGCGGCCGGGACGTTCTCGCAGTGCTCGTAGCCGGAGTAGATCCCGTAGGAGGGCGACAGCGTCGCCGCCAGGACGAGCCGGAGCTCGAATGCCGGCCGCCCGCCCTCCTGCAGGTACTCGTGGAGGATGTCGGGCGTGTTCGCGAAGAAGTTCGGGCGGTAGTAGGGCGACCACTCGAGCTGCTGCCGGAGGAACTCGGCGAGCTCGGCCTTCGTGTTCTTCCAGGTGAAGTACGTGTACGACTGGCTGAAGCCGATCTTCGCGAGCGTCGTCATCATCGCCGGCCGCGTGAACGCCTCCGCGAAGAAGAGCGTGTCCGGGAACTCGGCGCGAACCTCGGCGATCAGCCACTCCCAGAACGGCACCGACTTCGTGTGCGGGTTGTCGACCCGGAACGCGCGAACGCCGTGACGGCACCAGTGCAGGACGATGTCGCGCAGCGCCTCCCACAGCCCTGGCCAGTCCTCGGAGTCGAAGTTGACGTTGTAGATGTCCTGGTAGCGCTTGGGCGGGTTCTCGGCGTACTTGAGCGTCCCGTCGGGCCGCCGGTTGAACCACTCCGGATGCTCGGTCAGCCACGGATGGTCGGGCGAGGTCTGGATCGCGAAGTCGAGCGCGATCTCGAGACCGGCCTTCCTCGCCGCCGCGACGAGACCGTCGAAGTCCTTCATCGTCCCGAGCTCGGGGTGGATCGCGTCGTGACCGCCGCCGGCGCCGCCGATCGCCCAGGGGCTGCCGGGGTCGCCTTTCGCCGCCTGCAGGGCGTTGTTGCGCCCCTTGCGGTTCGTCTCGCCGATCGGATGGATCGGCGGCAGGTAGATCACGTCGAAGCCGAGCGCGGCCAGCTCGGGCAGCACCTTCTGTACGCCCTTGAAGCCGCCCCAGCTGCGTGGGAACAGCTCGTACCAGGCGCCGAAGCGGGCGCGCGCGCGCTCGACGTCGACCTCGAGCGGCGCGTCGAGCGACGTCTTCCCGTAGCGATCCTTCGCCCCCTGCTTCGATGCGGACTGGCGCCACGACTCGAGCTCACCGGCGCCGAAGAGCGCCTCAGCCTCGGAAAGCTCGCTCGAGAGCTCGGTTTGGCCGGCGGCGAGCTTGCGGTCGACCTCGTCGAGGAGCGTCGCGTAGCGGTCGACCCACGCCTCGACCGTGAACTGCCAGCGGCCGAGCCCGGCCGGCGTGAAGCTGCCCGCCCAACGGTCGTTGCCGAGCGGCTCGAGCGGCGCCTCCTGCCAGCTCCGCGACCCGGCGGCCCGGTAGCGCACGACGGCGCGGAGAATGTCGTGGCCGTCCTTGATGATCGACGCCGAGACCGAGACCGGATCGCCGTCCGTTGCCTTGACGGGATACCGTCCGCAGTCGACCTGCGGGCGCACGTCCTGGATCTGGATCCGGGGCGGCGGTTGCTTGGCGGAGGGTGTGGGCACGGTTCGGTGACTTTCAGCGAACGACGATCTTCAAACAGGCGATGAAGCTTCAACGATCCAGCGGCGTCGTGCTGCACCCGACCTCACTCCCGAGCGGGACGCTCGGCGCCGACGCCTTCGCGTTCGTCGACTGGCTCGCGGCGGCCGGGCAGAGCTGGTGGCAGATGCTGCCGCTCGGCCCGCCCGACGAGGTCGGCTCTCCCTACGCCTCGGCGTCGGCGTTCGCGGCCTGGGACGGGTTCCTCGCGGACCCGGACGCTCCCGTCTCGAAACGGGAGCGAGCGGCGTTCCGGCGCGCGAACGCCTTCTGGATCGAGGACTGGGCGGCGGCGGGGGGCAGCATCGACGACCAGGTCCGCTTCGACCGCGAGTGGACGGCGTTGCGCGCGCATGCGCGCGAGCGGGGCATCCGGCTGATCGGCGACGTCCCGATCTACGTCGCGCAGGGCAGCGTCGACCACCTCGCCCATCCAGACCTCTTCCTCCCCGGCCTCGTCGCGGGCGCGCCGCCCGACAAGCTCGGCCCGCTCGGCCAGCTCTGGGGCAACCCGCTATTCGACTGGGAGGCAGTCGCGCGCCAGGGCTACAGCTGGTGGACGGAGCGCCTCCGCCGCACCCTGGCGCTCTTCGACCTGACCCGGATCGACCACTTCCGCGGCTTCGCGGCGTTCTGGGCGGTCCCGGAGGGTGCGCGCGACGCTCGGGCGGGCCACTGGCTTCCCGGCCCCGGTGCCGCCGTCTTCGAGGCGGCAGAGGCGGAGCTCGGCCCGTTGCCGGTGATCGCGGAGGACCTCGGCCTGATCACGCCCGACGTGATCGAGCTGCGCGACCGGCTCGGCTTCCCGGGAATGGTCGTCCTGCTCTGGGCCGGCCAGAGAGGCGACTCCAACCCTCACCGCTTCGAGAACCACCGCGAGCAGCAGGTGATCTACACGACGACGCACGACACGGACACGCTGCGCGGCCACTTTCCGCGCCGGAAGGCGTGGCACCTGATCGAGCGAGCGCTCTCCTCCCGTGCAGCTCTCGCGATGATCCCGCTCCAGGACGTGCTCGAGCTGGGCAGCAAGGCCCGGATGAACACGCCGGGCCAGGAGCTCGGAAACTGGACGTGGCGGCTGGAGCCCGGGCAGCTGACCGGCGAGCACGCCGCCAGGCTGCGGGCAGCCACGAAGGCGGCTCGGCGCTAACCTCCCTCACATGGATCCTCGACAGGAGCGGCTCGCCCGAAACGAAGCCCTGTTCCGCGAGGTCAACGAGCGGGTCCGCGCGATCGCGACGGTGCACGGCCGGGACTCCCACGTCTACGAGTTCTTCTGCGAGTGCTCGAACGCAGACTGCACGTTCCAGCTCCAGACGACACTCGACGAGTACGAGGGTGTGCGAGCGCACGGCGACCGCTTCCTGATCGCCCCGCAGCACTCCTTGCCCGAGATCGAGCTGGTCGTCGAGAAACATCCGGACTGGTGGGTCGTCGAGAAGCAGGGCGAGGCGGGAGAGCTCGTCGAAGAGCTCGATCCGCGCGGCGACTAGCTGACGGGCAGGTTGCTCGCGACCGTGCGCGCACCGCCGGCGCTCTCGTAGATGACGTCGACGACGTCGTTCCGGCGGTAGGTGCCGGCGACGCCGAACACGATCGACGTCCAGCGCCAGAAGCCGAGCTTGCCCTCCTGGTGGAGCTCACGGGAGAAGACGAGCGCGCCGCTCTCGAGCCGGTAGTCGCTCCCCGGTCGCTGCGCGACGCCGTTCACATACACCTCCGCGGGCCGCTCGACCCCGGCCGGCAGCTCGACGCGAGTTCCGCTGCGCACCGCCCTGGTCACGTTCATAGAATGGCAGCCCGTGGGCCGGATCCTCGCAGTTGTCGTGCTCTGCGCGCTCGCGCTCTCCGGCGCAGCCTTTGGAGCAGAGCCCGGATTCGCCCCCGTCGAGCCGGCCTCGCCGAACGCGGAGCGGATCAACGACAGCTACTACTGGGTCGCGATCTTCACCGGCGCGATCTTCCTGCTCGTCCAGGGGACGCTGATCTGGTTCATCGTCCGCTACCGCGCCGACCGCCGCACGCGCGAGATGGACGGCGCGCAGGTGCACGGCAACACGAACCTCGAGCTCGCCTGGACGATCGCGCCCGTCCTGATCCTGGTCGCGATCGGGTCGTTCATCTTCTACAAGCTGCCCGGGATCCAGAACGTGCCCGCCGCCGACCGCGTCGAGGTGAAGGTCGAGGGCTACCGCTACTACTGGAACTACACGTATCCGAACGGGGTGATCGCGGTCGACAGGCTGCGGGCGCCCGTGGGGCAGACGACGCGGCTCGAGGTCTCGGCGCCGGACTTCGAGGTGATCCACTCCTGGTGGATCCCCGCGCTCGGCGGCAAGTTCGACGCGATCCCGGGAATGACGAACGAGACGTGGTTCAACCCGAAGGCCCCGGGGGTCTACAAGGGCCAGTGCGCCGAGTTCTGCGGCACGCAGCACGCGGTCATGCGCGCCGAGGTCGAGGCGATGCCGCGCGCCGAGTTCGACGCCTGGCTCGCGGACGAGGCGGAGGCGCAGGAAGCGGGCACGTCGGGCCTCGGCGAGGAGACCTACACGGGCGCCTGCGCCAAGTGCCACGGGCTGGCCGGCGAGGGCGACATCGGCCCGCGTCTCTCCGGCAACCAGCTCCTCGGTGACGCGGAGGCGGTCGAGCAGGTGATCCGGAACGGGCGGAACGCGATGCCGCCGGTGGGCAAGGACTGGGAGGAGCGCCAGCTGAAGGCGCTCACCGACTACCTGGAGGAGGAGCTGCTTGGCGGCTGACGACGGTACGCCGGTCCCGCCCTGGCAGCACGGCCGCGTCGCGAGCTGGCTCGTCACCGTCGATCACAAGCGGATCGGGATCCTCTACATCGTCACGTCGGGGCTCTTCTTCCTCGCGGGCGGCCTCATGGCCGTGCTGATGCGAACGCAGCTGGCCCAGGCCGACGGCGACTTCCTCACGCGCGACTCCTACAACGAGGTCATGACCATGCACGGCACGACGATGGTCTTCCTCGTCGTCGTGCCGATCCTGGCCGGCTTCGGCAACTTCCTCGTGCCGCTGATGATCGGGGCGCGGGACATGGCCTTCCCGCGGCTGAACGCGCTCTCCTACTGGCTCTTCCTCTTCGGCGGCATCATCCTGCTGCTCTCGTTCTTCGCCGCGGGCGGCGCCGCCAAGTCGGGCTGGACGGCGTACCCGCCGCTCTCGCTCCAGGGAGACGGCAACGGCCAGGACCTCTGGATCCTCGCCCTGCACGTGCTCTCGATCTCCTCGCTCGCGGGCGCGATCAACTTCATCGTCACGATCGTGAACATGCGCACGCAGGGAATGAGCTGGACACGGATGCCGCTCTTCATCTGGGCGATCGGGACGTACGCGGTGCTGCTCCTGGCGGTGCTGCCGGCCCTCTCGGCGGGCCTGACGCTGCTGCTGCTCGACCGCCAGGCGGGCACGAACTTCTTCGCGCCCGACGAGGGCGGCAACGCCGTCCTCTACCAGCACGTCTTCTGGTTCTTCGGTCACCCAGAGGTCTACATCATGATCCTGCCAGCGTTCGGGATGATCTCGGAGATCATCCCCGTCTTCGCGCGCAAGCCGATCTTCGGCTACAAGGCGGTCGCGTTCTCGACCGCCGGGATCGCGTTCTTCTCGATGCTCGTCTGGGCGCACCACATGTTCACGGTCGGGATGCCCGGCTTCCTGAACGCGTTCTTCATGGTCGCCTCCATGGTGATCGCGGTGCCGACCGGCGTGAAGATCTTCAACTGGCTGGCGACGCTGTGGCGCGGGAACATCCACTTCGACACGCCGATGCTGTACGCGCTCGGCTTCCTCTCCGTCTTCACGATCGGCGGCCTGTCGGGCATCTTTCTTGCGGCGTTCCCGATCGACTGGCAGGTGCACGACACCTACTACGTGGTCGCGCACTTCCACTACGTCCTCTTCGGCGGGTCGATCCTCGCGATCCTCGGCGGGCTCACCTACTGGTGGCCGAAGTTCTTCGGGCGCATGCTCGACGAGCGGCTCGGCAAGCTCAGCTTCTGGCTCGTGTTCGTCGGCTTCAACGTCACGTTCTTCCCGCAGCACATGCTCGGCCTGCTCGGGATGCCGCGCCGGATCTACACCTACGAGGACACCGGCCTGCTGCAGGAGTACAACCTCGCCTCGACGATCGGCTCCTACGTGATGGGGCTCGGGATCCTGATCTTCGCCTGGAACGCGATCAAGTCGCGCAAGGGCCGCCGCGCCGGCAACGACCCCTGGCTCGCCGACACGCTCGAGTGGTACACGACCTCGCCGCCGCCGGCGCACAACTTCGACGAGGTGCCGTACGTGAGGAGCGCCCGCCCGCTCTACGACCTGCGCCGGAGCCTGAAGGAGCGCGGTGAGCTTTAGGAGCGGGTTCTGGCTCCAACTCGCGGCGCTCGGCGGGGTCGCCGGGACGATCCTCGCGGTCGTCTCCGGGACGGTCGGCATCGAGCACGAGCTGGTCTCGGCTCTCGCCGTGCCGCCGCTCGCGGCGGTCGCCGTCGCGGCCGGCTGGATGCACCGCCGCCTGTTGACGCCGTCCCTGCTCGCGCTCGCCCTCTTCGGAGCGGCGGCCGCCGTGACGGCCGACGGGCTCCACGCCGCGCTGGCGTCGGGCGCGCTCGCGGCTGCCGCCGTCTCGGCCGTGCAGTGCTTCCGCGGCGAAGCGGTGACCGCCGGGCCCTGGCGGGACTACGTGACGCTGACGAAGCCACGGATCATGTCGCTGCTGCTGGTCACCGGCGCGGCAGGCATGTTCGTCGGCGCCGGTGGCGTGCCCTCCGGGTGGCTCTTCGCCGCTGCGATGACCGGTCTCGCGCTCGCCTGCGGCGGCGCCCGCGCGCTCCACCCCGTCCTCGACGCCGACCGCGACCGGCTGATGGGCAAGCGGACGCAGAAGCGGCCCGTGGCGGCGGGCCGCGTCGCGCCGGCGCGCGCGCTCGAGTTCGGGCTGACCCTCTCCGCGCTCTCGTTCGTCCTGCTCGCGAGCACCGTCAACGTCCTCACCGCCGCGCTCGCGCTCGTCGGCAACCTCTTCTACGTCGTGGTCTACACCCGCTGGCTGAAGCGTGCGACGCCGCAGAACATCGTCATCGGCGGCGCGGCGGGCGCGGTGCCGCCGCTCGTCGGCTACGCGGCCGCGAGCGGGAACCTCGGCCTCCCCGCGCTCTGGCTCTTCCTGATCGTCTTCCTCTGGACGCCGCCGCACTTCTGGGCGCTCGCACTCCTGATCAAGGAGAACTACGCGGCCGCGAAGGTGCCGATGCTGCCGGTCGTCCGCGGTGACGCGGAGACGACGAGGCAGATCGTCCGGTACTCGGTGGTGCTGGTCGCGTTCACGCTCGCCGTCGGCTTCTGGCTCGGCCCGCTCTACTCGGCGGCCGCGCTGCTGCTCGGCGGGGTCTTCCTCGCGCTGGCGTGGCAGCTGCGCCGCTCGCCGACGCGCCGGAACGCGGGCGTCCTCTTCCACTACTCGCTCCTCTACCTGGCACTGCTCTTCGTGGCGGCTGCCGTGGACCCGGTGCTGCTCTAATGCGAGCGACCCTGTGAAAGAGCTGACCCCCGAGCTCGAGCGCAAGAACCTGATCCTGGGCTGGGCCCTGTTCGGGATCTTCGTCCTCCTGTTCGCCGGCACCGTCGGCGTCGCGCTCCTCTACCTGGCTCTCGACTGAAACTGCCGTCGCATGCCCGAAATCCGC
Organism: Actinomycetes bacterium; assembly: GCA_031425855.1. Lineage (GTDB taxonomy): Bacteria > Actinomycetota > Thermoleophilia > Gaiellales > Gaiellaceae > Gaiellasilicea. Next base: position 8,954 of record JANPKC010000215.1, read on the forward strand.
GAAAGCGGATTCCGAGCGCGCAGATCCCCGAAGGGCCGCTTCGCGGCCGGCGATGACCGACACCGAGCACATCTTCCTGGCGCAACCGGAGACGCGCTCGGACGGGATCACGCTGGCGGTGAAGGACCTGTTCGACACCGCAGGGCTGGAGACGACCTACGGCTCGGCGATCTTCGCGGGGCACGTGCCGCGCGAGACGGCGACGGCGGTACGGCTGCTCGAGGAGGCCGGCTACGCGAACGTCGGCAAGGCGAACCTGCACGAGTTCGCGTACGGCACGACCTCGGAGAACCCCCACTTCGGCGACGTGCCGAACCCGCGCTTCCCCGGCCGGGTCGCAGGCGGGTCGAGCGGCGGCTCGGCGGCCGCCGTCGCGGCGGGGCTCGCCGACGTCGCGCTGGGGACGGACTCGGCCGGCTCGATCCGGATTCCCGCCGCGTGCTGCGGCGTCGTCGGGCACAAGCCGACGCACGGGCTCGTCCCCCTCGACGGCTGCTGGCCCCTGGCCGCGAGCTTCGACACGGCCGGCCCGATCGCCGCGGACGTGACGGCGTGCGAGCGAATGCTCGCGGTGCTGGCGCCGTCGTTCGAGCCCCGTTCGCTCGAATCGCTGGAGGAGCTCGAGGTCGGCGTCGCCTGGACCGAGCTCGCCGACCCGAACGTGCGCGAGCGCATCGAGGATGCCGTGGCGCGCTTCCCACGCCGGCGATCAGTCGAGCTGCCGCTCGTCCCCGACGAGACGTACGCCGTCTTCATGCGCGAGGCGGCGAACGTGCATCGCGAGCTCTTCGCCGAGAACGCCGAGGGCTACGGCGAAGACGTGCGGCGGAAGCTCGAGAAGTGCTTCGCCGTCCGGGATGCCGATGTCAGCCGCGCCGAGCGCCTGCGCGGCGAGTACCGCGAGCGGGCGGAGGCGGCGCTCAGCGAGCTCGACCTGGTGCTGACGCCGACGCTGCCGATCGTGCCCCCTCGGCTCGGCCGCGGGGCCGGCCCGGGCGACCTCGACGTGCGCGCCGACCTGATCCGCTTCACGTATCCCTTCTCCGCGCTCGGCTGGCCGGCGCTCGCGCTGCCGTACGGCGAGACCCGTGAAGGGCTGCCGGTCTCGCTTCAGCTCGCCGGCCGCGCGGGTGCCGACGCGCTCGTGCTGGCGGCCGGCAGGCTGCTATCCCCCCTTTGAGGGACGGCCGCAGCCTCCTTCCGGCCGAAGACGGTAGCGATGCGTCTCGCTCGTCTCGTCCTCCTCTGCCTTGTCGCGCTCACCCTCACCGGGTCGGTGCAGGCGCGCGTTGCCGCAGCGCCGGCCGCGCCACAGGGCCTGAAGCCGTTCCTGCTCCGCGCCGACGAGGCGCCGAAGCGCGAGTTCTCCCGAACACCGTCCTTCTCGTGGCTGCCTGTCCGCGGCGCGATGCGCTACGAGTTCGAGCTCTCGAAGAACGAAGCCTTCACAGAGGCCGGCATCGTCTGGTCGGAGGAGCAGCTGAAGGCGCCGGCCGTCTCCATCCCCGTTGCGCTCCCCTGGCTGACCGGCAACCCCTACGCGCTGTACGCCCGCGTCCGCGCGATCACCGCCGCAGGCGTCACGAACTGGAGCGCCTCGTACGGGTTCAACGTCCGCTGGGGCAACCTGCCGCAGCAGATCGCGTCCGACCCGGGCATGTCCCGCTGGAGCGTGGTGCAGGGCGCGACGAGCTATCACGTGTGGTTCGTCGACGTGTTCCCCGGCAAGGTCGTCGCGACGAAGACGAATGCCGTCGACCACCGCGAGTTCTACGCCTTCCACCAGCAGCAGGCGTTCTCCGGAACAGTTCGGTTCCGCGTCCGCGCCGTCCGCAATCTCTACGGCTCGATCCCGACGGGGCTGCCGGCGGTCACGCACGGCCCCTGGAGCCCGGTCTACACGTCGTCGAACCCCGCGGTCGCGGGCGGTGTCGTGTCGCCCGTCGCAGCGCTCAGCGACAGCACCACGTCGACGCCGACGACGGCTGCGCTGCACAAGCTCACGCCCGGGTTCGCCTTCAGCGGCACGACGAACGCCGCGGGCGTCGCCTACGACCTCTACCGGGTCTACGTCTTCAGCGACCGGGACTGCGTGAACACGATCTTCCGCGGCGCGATGGTCGGCTCGCCCGCCTACGTGCCGCGCCTGACCGGCCCGCTGAAGCTGCCGAAGAGCAGCACCGAGGCCGATCGTGCGCGCAGTGCGATCCTCAGCGACGGCAACGAGCCGCCGAGCTTCACCGCCGACGGGCTCCAGATCCAGTCGACCGAGCAGGACAAGAAGGCGCCCGTGCCGGCGACCGCGGGCGGCTCCGGCGGCACGACTCCCGCCGATCCCGACCCGGCATCGACACCGCCTGCGGCCGACACCAACCTTCCCGCGACGCCGGTCCTCACCGGCGCGCCCGTCGATCTCTGGGAGAGCGGCTGGCCGAACGGCCGCTTCTACTGGACCGTCGTGCCGGTGCGGTACGTGGTCGAGAACTCCGTCCCGTACAGCCTCTCGAGCGCCGCGAGCGCCGGCTCGACCACCCTCGTCCTCGACTCGGGCGGCTTCCAGCCGGGACAGGCCGTGGTCGGCAGCGGCGCGACCAGCGAGACGGTGTCGATCCTGAGCGTCGTCGGCAGCACCCTGACGCTGGCGGGGCCGCTGACGCGAGCCCATGCCGCGGGGTCGCCGGTCGTCGGCAACGGCTCGCTCCGCTACTACGACGTCGAGACGCCGCAGGACGCCTGCGCGGCGGGGCGCGTGCTCGCGTTCGGGAAGACGAGCGAGCCCGCCGTCTCCCGCTCCGGGTCGCCGTTCGTCTCCGGTCTCTCGCCGAAGGGACGCCTCACCGCAGCGGCGTCGTCGCGTCCGTCCTTCTACGGCGCACCCCTCGTCGCCTGGGAGCCGGCACTCGGCGCCGACCAGTACGAGGTGCAGTGGTCGAAGTCCAAGTACCCGTGGCGCAAGGAGGGCTCGAAGCTCACCTACGCGACGTCCGCGTCGCTGCCGGTGACGCCGGGCAACTGGTGGTACCGGATCCGCGGGATCAACTTCTCGCTTCCCGGGACGGCCCGCGCGATGACGTGGTCGGATCCCGTCGAGCTCCGCGTCGCCAGGCCGACCTTCGCGGTCGTCAAGAAGTCCGGACGATAGCCTCGGCCGCGAAGCGGCCACTTCAGGGATCTCGCGCGAGGAGCATCCGCTCCCGCGGATGCTCCTCTTGCGCCAAAGTAGTCAGCCTTGGGCTCCGACCTCCAGCTCGCTCTCTCGCTCGCCGACGACGCCGACGCGATCACGCTGGCGCGGTTCCGCGCCGCCGACCTGCGCGTCGACACCAAGCCCGACCTGACGCCCGTCTCGGAGGCAGACCGCGCCGCCGAAGCCGCGCTGCGGGAGCGGCTCGCGCGCGAGCGGCCGGGCGAGCCGGTTCTCGGCGAGGAGGAGGGCGGCGAGGACACGAGCGGCTGGATCCTCGACCCGATCGACGGCACCCGCAACTACACGCGCGGGATCCCCGTGTGGGCGACGCTGATCGCGTACGCCGACCGCGTCGCCGTCATTTCCGCCCCCGCGCTCGGCCGGCGCTGGTGGGCCGAGCGCGGCGAGGGCGCGTTCGCCGACGGTCAGCCGATCCGCGTCTCCGCGATCGACCGGCTCGAGGACGCGACGATCCTCTACGGCCTCGATCGGCCACCGCCCACGCGGGCGTACGACGCGTGGCACCTCCGCGGCTTCGGCGACTTCTGGGCCCACATGCTCGTCGCCGAGGGTGCGGCCGAGGTCGCCGTCGACGCGCCGGGGCTCGCAGTCTGGGACTGGGCGCCGCTGAAGGTGATCGTCGAGGAGGCAGGCGGTCGCTACGAGAGCTCAGCCTCGTGGAACGGCCGGCTCGACGTCAGCGAGCTGCGCTGACGGCTGCTTCGTAGACGCGGTCGCGGCCGAAGACGTCGAGCTCGGCCGAGAGCAGGTCGCTCGCGGTCGGGCTCGCGCCTCGCGGCGGCGGCACCGCCTCGCCGTCGACTGCGACGCGCTCGAGGACGGAAGCCGAGCGGTGCGAGAGCTTCACCGGCCGCTTCAGGCGCGAGCGGAGCCAGCCGGCGAGCAGGAGCGCGTCGGCCTTCGGCCCGGTCACCGAGAGCGTCTTGACCGTCTTCAGCTCCGGCCAGAGCGCCGCCAGCCGGCCGCGCCAGCCGACGCTCCGCCCCCAGGCGATGTCGGAGACGGCGATCCGGTCGAAGAGCGGCTCGAGCTTCCGGTAGGCGCCCGGCAGGCCGCGCCACTCCGAGGAGTCGACGACGAGCCTGTCGCAGACGTCGACGAGCTGCTCGAGCTCCGACTTGCCCCACGGCGGCTGGCCGCGCCAGCGGCAGAACGTCGGCAGGTCGGTGATCAGCAGCGGCGCCACGATCGATCCGGGGACGCGGGAGCGGGAGCCGCCCAGCCGCAGCTCGATCACCTCCGAGCAGACCTCCCGCGCCGACCCCGGGATCGTGAAGCACTTCAGCTCGACGTCGACGCCGATCGAGTCCGACTTCCTCGCGTTCGGGAAGAGCAGGATCGTCCGGGACGGGTGGAGCTCCTCGAGCCCGGCGAGTGTCCGGCGGGCGGCCGCGGCCCATTGCGGCGGCGCCCAGGCGACATGGGTCATCACGCTCGTGCGAGTGCCCTCGGCGTGATGGACGCGCAACTCGGCCAGGCGTTTCTCGACCTGGGCGACGACGCTCGCCATCAGTGGCGCCGCCAGCTCCGCCCGTCGCGGCGGATCAGCTCGTCGGCAGGGGCCGGGCCCCAGCTGCCGGCCGGGTAGTTGGGGAAGTTCGGGCGGTCGCGCTTCCACGCCGCCACGATCGCGTCGACGAGGCCCCATTGCTCGTCGACCTCGTCCGAGCGCGTGAAGAGGGTCGCGTCGCCGAGCATCGCGTCCAGGATCAGCCGCTCGTACGCCTCGGGCAGGCCGGTCCGGAAGGCGCCGCCGTAGAGGAAGTCCATGTGCACGGTGCGGATGTTCATCCCCGCCCCCGGCACCTTCGCGCCGATCGCCAGCGAGACGCCCTCGTCCGGCTGGACGTGGATCAGGAGCACGTTCGGCCGCAGCCCCTCGCCCGCGATCTCGGCGAACGGCGGGTGCGGGGCGCGCTGGAACTGGATCGCGATCGTCGTCTCCCGCCGGGCCAGCCGCTTGCCGGCACGGACGTAGAAGGGCGTGTCGGCCCAGCGCCAGTTGTCGACGTAGAGCTTGGCGGCGATGTAGGTCTCGGTCGCCGAATCGCCCGCGACACCGGGCTCCTCGCGGTACCCCGGCACCTCCTCGCCCTCGACGACACCGCGGCCGTACTGGCCGCGCACGACCGCCTTCGGCCCGGGCGTGTGCAGCGAGCGCAGCACCTTCACCTTCTCGTTCCGCACCGAGTCGGCGGTGAAGTCGATCGGCGGCTCCATCGCCGTGAGCGCAAGGAGCTGCAGGAGGTGGTTCTGAAAGATGTCACGGATCACGCCCGCAGACTCGTAGAACCCCGCTCGGCCTTCGATGCCCA
>JANPKC010000216.1:0-7287 GCA_031425855.1 Actinomycetes bacterium
GGCTCCTCAGCAGCCCCGGCACGGCGTCCAGGTCGCGCCCGGTCTCGAGCCGGAAGCAGTCGCTCGCGGCGACGAGCGCCCCGAGCGCGTCCAAGTGGGCCTGCGACGAGGCGGGATCGGTCAAGAGAACGTTGGGCGCCAGCTCCAGGAGCGCCTCGTCGGCGCTGAGCGGGTGCAGCTCACTCGTCTCGGCGTCGGCGACACGACACAGCAGGAGCGCCCCGGGTCTCGCCTCCAGCACCACGTCGGCGCCGTATCGCTCGTCGGCGCGGAGCTGGCCCTTCGGCCACCCGGGGCGCGGCTCGAGATCGGAGAGCTCGGGGAAGAACCGGGCCGTTCCCGCGGTCACGTCGACCTCGTCCGGAAAGCCGCGGACGGTGGGCTCCGCTCCCGCGCCCCGCGCCTCGACGAAGACCATATCGTCGCCCATGAACCCGAAACCGGCGCGGACGAGCGCGAGGGCGAGCGTCGACTTGCCGGCTCCCGTCGCGCCGGTGACGAGCAGCGCCCGGCCGTCCACGGCGAGGCCGGCGGCGTGCAGGCTGTGCAGGCCACGGCGCTCGAGCAGCTCGAGCAGCGGCAGCGTCAGCAGCGGCCGCGAGAGCAGCCAGCGACTCGAACGGGCGAGCGCGAGCACCGAGACGTCGGAGCGGCCCTCGGAAGGACGGCAGAGCACGCGGACGTCCGCCCCGTGCGTCAGCCACAGGGCATCGTCGTCCGGGAAGTAGGCCGCTTCCCCGGCCGGCGCGTCGTAGACCGGACGCGAGCGACCCGGCGGCCGCTCGAGCACGTGCTCGGCGGCCGGGAACGCGTAGGTGAACGCGATCTCGCCGGGGGCGCCGCCGTCCTCGAACAGCCGCAGCCGCCCGTGGACGGCCTCGAGCAGATCCACGTCGTCGGCGGTCACGGCCAGGCCGATCCCGTGGAACCGGTACCGGCGGGTCACGCCGCGCGCGGGATCGTGTAGAGCGTCGTGAAGTGGGATCGAGGGTCGGTGTCCTCGAGCCACGGCTCGCCTTCCCGGACGAGCCAGCAGTGCCCCTCCGTCCCGCCCTCGACGTCGCCGACGCCGAACGCGAGTGTCACGTCGACTCCGGCCCGCCGCAGGAACCAGTAGCGGGTCACGCCCCGCGTCAAACAGCCCTCGCGGACAAGCGGCAGGCCCGCGCCGAGGACGGAGTCGACCTCCGCCAGGACGGCGTCGACATCGCCGACACGGCGCAGAGGACGCCGCGGGCGCGGCTCGAGCAGCGACTCGAGCCGGTCGAGGCGGAGCCGCAGCAGCAACGGCGTCGCGGCCGCGACGAGGTAGACGCGAACGTGCAGCAGCGGCCGCCGCGAGGTGCGAAGGGTTCGCAGCACTAGTCGACCCGGATCACGAGCTGCTCCCGCTCGAGCTCGGCGAGCAGGTCGAGCACGTCGGCGCCGATCGTCTCCGCGGGGGCGTCGTACTCCTCGCTGATCACGCCCGTGATCTCTCCGACCGTGCGCGAGCCGTCGCTGAGCTCCCAGACGCGGCTGCCGACCTCGTCCAGCGTGAAGTACTGGCCGTCGTCGGGGTTGAGGAGGATCAGCTTGTCCGGCCCGCGCTGGGCGAGGACCTGCGTCGCACGGACGACTCGTGTCTCGGCCTGCACGCCCCGCATCGTAGGCGCGATCAGGGCGTCGGGAAAGTCCTCGCGCGACGCCGCAGCTCGGCGACGACCTCGGGGGCCCGCCAGGCGATGAGCGGGAGATAGGCCGCGATCCCGGCTGCGGCGACCAGCACGAGCCGCAGCGCGGCGGGAGTGCCGAGCTCGAGCAGGAGCAGGCGCGCGAGCAGCGCCACGGCGGCCATCGCTGCCGCGGCCTGGAGGACGCCCCCAAGGGTCGCGGCGTACCGGCGGAGCGGGACGCCGAGCGCCCTCGCGACCATCACCGTGTACAGCGGGACAGAGACGAGCGCGTTCGCGATCGCGAGGCCCGCCGCCACACCGGCGAGCCCGAACGGCAGCCCGGCCACCACGCCGGCAAGGCTCGCAGCGAACACGGCGGCGGCGACGCGGACGAGCAGCCCGGTCCGGCCGACCGCCGCGAGGACGCGCCCGTTGAGGGCGGCAAGCGACTGGACGAGCCCGACCACGGCGAGGATCTGCAGGACGGGAATCGCATCGACCCACCGCTCCCCGAGGACGACCCGGACCGCGTCCGAGGCGACGATCGCAAGCCCGGCCAGGGCGGGCACCGTCACGGCGGCGACGGCGCGCACCGATCGCAGCCAGATCTCTGCCAGACGCGGGACGTCGTCCTGAAGCCGCGAGAGCGCGGGGAAGAGAACGTCCTGAAGCGGTGCGACGACGCGCTCCAGCGGGACGAGCATCAGGTTGTAGGAGAGCGCGTACGGGCCGAGCGCTCCCGCGCCGAGGACGCGGCCGACGAGGACGTTGTCGATCGTCCGCTCGAGGTAGAAGAAGAAGCGCGTGCCGGTCACGCCCGCGCCGAACCGGCCGAGCTCGCGGAGGCTCCGGCGCGAGAAGACGAACCTGGGTCGCCAGCCGCCGACGATCCAGAGATAGGCGGTCGCGACACCGGCCGAGGCGAGCTGCATCGCGACGATCGCCCAGGCGCCGCCGTCCGCGGCCGCGACGCCGATGCCTGCCGCCGCGCCGGCGAACGTCGACGCGATCACGCCCAGCTCGAGCGATCGATAGCGAAACTCCCGCGAGAGCAGGGCGCTCTGGGCCGTCCCGAGAGCGCGGAGCAGGAACCCGACCGACAGCACGGCGACGAGCGGCCTCACCGCGTCCTCGCCGTAGAAGTCGGCAATCGGCCCGGAGAGGGCCAGCAGGAGCAACGCGAAGGAGGCGCCGACGCCGGCGCTCGTCCAGAAGACGGTCGAGCGGTCGGCCTCGCTGAGCTCGCGGCGCTGGACGAGCCCCGCCCCGAGCCCGAAGTCCGCGAAGACGAGCGACAGGCCCGCGAACGCGACCGCCATCGCCGCAAGGCCGTACTCGGCGGGGGTCAGCAGCCGGGCGAGCACGATCCCGGCCCCGATCCGGGTCAGCTGGACCAGGACCTGCGAGAGCCCCTTCCACGCGAGCCCGCGTGCCACCCGCGCGCGCAGCGACTCGGGTGGCACGCGTTCGCTCTCCATCCGGCGCGGGAGCGCGCGCTAGCTCTTGCCGACCTCGGTCGGGATGCCGGTGATCTCGCCGGCCGCGATCTGCCGCTTGATCTCGTCGACCTTGTCGACGTCCTCCTGCGGCACGTCGGCGCTGACCTTGCCGAGCCCGACACCGTCCTCCTTGAGCCCGAACGTGGCGTTGCCGCCGCCCTGCCAGCTGCCGTCCTTGATCGCCTCGATCGTCAGGAAGACGGCCGCGTCGACGCCCTTCTGGGCGCTCGTGAGGATGTGGTCGCCGAGGAACGACTGGTCGGCGTCGACGCCGATGCCGAGCTTGCCCCGCTCGCCGGCCGCGTTCAGCGCGCCGAGGCCGCACCCGCCGGCGACCTGGAAGATCACGTTCGAGCCGCGCGCGATCTGATTCAGCGCCAGCTCCTTGCACTTCGCCTGGTCGTCCCAGTCCTGCGAGTAGTCGTGGAAGCGCGTGATCCCCGGGGCGGCCCTCTCGGCCCCGGCGAAGTAGCCCGCGATGAAGCGGTCGACCGGCGGCTCCTTCATTCCGCCCACCGCGCTGATCACGTCCTTGCCCTCGCGCCGCTGCTCCTCGAGCCCGGCGAGATAGCCGACGAGGTAGCCGACCTCCTCCTCGCGGAAGAGCAGCCCCTGCACGTTCGCGGGCTTGCCCGGCACGTAGGCCTGGTCGACGTCGATGATCGCGAACTTCGTCTCAGGGTACTTCTGGGCAACCTTGCCGATCGCGTCGCCCTGGGCGAAGCCGACCCCGATCACGAGGTCGTAGCCGCTGCGCGCGAGCGAGGTCATGTTCGGGATGTAGTCGGCGGAGGACGCGGACTCGACGACGCGCCCCTTCACCCCGAGCTCCTGCTCCGCTCGCTTGAGCCCGTTGAACGCGAGCTCGTTGAAGCCGTTGTCGTCGAGCTGGCCGAGATCGGTGATCAGGCCGACGCGGAGCTGCTCGGCCCGGGTCTCCGTCGGGGCCGTGGTGGCGGCGGCGTCCTCGTCGTCCGACCCGCAGCCGGCGAGCACGAGAACCGAGAGCAGGAGCGCGATCGGAGTCAGACGGAGCATGTCGGGAGCCTTTCGACTAAGGTTTTAGACTGTGAGGCAGAAACCTCTGGGCGATCCTACCACAGCCCCCGCGCAAGTCGCCCTCGCGGCGGTGCTGCAGGTCCGCGCCGGGGCGCTGCAGTCGCTGCTGTGGCAGCGCGCACGCGAGCCCTTCAGCGGCGCGTGGTCGCTCCCCGGCGGGACGCTCGCGCCCGACGAGACGCTCGACGGCTCGATCCGGCGGCAGCTGGCCGCCAAGGTCGACGTGCGCGAGCTCGCCCACCTCGAGCAGCTCGGGACGTGGAGCGACCCCGCCCGGCACCCCGGCCACCGGGAGCTCGCGACCGCGTTCCTGGGCCTCGTCCCGGCGGGCGTCGACCCGGCGCTGCCGTCCGACACCGCCTGGCATGTCGTCGACGACCTTCCCCCACTCGCGTTCGACCACGCCGAGATCGTCCTCGCTGCGCGCGAGCGCCTCCGCGGCAAGCTCTCCTACACCAACGTCGGCTTCGCGCTCGCGCCGCCCGCGTTCACGCTCTCCGAGCTGCGCGACCTCTACGCCGCGGCTCTGGGCCACGACGTCTCAGCGACGAACCTGAAGCGGGTGCTGTTGCGCCGCGACGTGCTCGAGGCGACGGGGGCGCGGCGCGAGCCGGGGCGAGCGGGCGGCCGTCCGGCCGAGGTCTACCGCTTCCGCAGCCGCCGGCTCGAGATCACGGATCCGTTCGCGGCGCTGCGGCCGCCGTCCTGACGATCCCCGATTCGGGTGACGGCGAGCGCGCGGATCCGTGACCCGGTCCGGGCGGGAGCGTGCATACCGGTGGAAGGCCCGCCGGACGACGACAGAGGCAGATGTTCACTCGCCTTGCGGCACTCATCGCGGCAGCACTCCTCTTCCCCGCCACTGCCCTTGCAGGGGGAGGGAACTACACGTTCGACGGCGCCACGCCCACGGAGCGCTCGACCGTGCGCGCGGCGTTGAACGCGAGCTCGTTCGACTGGGGCATCGTCCCGCAGCGCGTCACGATCCACGTCGGTTCCGTCGGCGCGTCGCATGCGACGCCCGGGCACATCAGGCTCGACCGGGGCCTGCTCGGAGCCGGCCGGTTCGCCTGGGCGACGGTGATGGACGAGTACGCGCACCAGGTCGACTTCCTCGTCCTCGACCCCGTCCGCCGCTCGATCCTCCAGCAGCGGCTGGGCGCGAGCGCCTGGTGCTACGAGAGCGCCGGCCTGGCCCACAGCGCCTACGGCTGCGAGCGCTTCTCCTCGATGGTCGCGTGGGCGTACTGGCCCTCGAAGGACAGCTCCTACCGCCCCGAGTCGTCCGCCGACGAGTCGGCCGCGATGCCCGCGCACGAGTTCCGCATGCTCCTCTCCGCGCTCGTCGGCGTGCCGAGCGCGCTCAAGAAGCGCCGTTAGCTCAGGCGATCAGCGACTGACGCAGCGCGGTGGCCACTGCCTGCGTGCGCGTGTCGGCGTCGAGCTTCGCCATCGCCTTGCGCACGTGCGTCCGCACGGTCTCCGGCGAGATGAAGAGGTTCTTGCCGATCTCCTCGTTCGACATCCCGTCCGCCAGCAGGCGGAGCACGTCCCGCTCCCGCTGGGTCAGGTTCAGCATCTTGTCCGTCGCCGCCGAGCTCGAGAGGACGCCCGCCAGGACCGGGTCGACGTACGTCCGGCCGGAGGCGACGAGCTCGACCGCACGGACGACCTCGGCGAGCGGCGCCTCCTTGAGCACGAACCCGCGAGCCCCCGCGTCGAGTGCCTCGGTCAGGAGCGCCCGGTCGCCGAACGCGGTGTAGAGGATCACGGCCGTGTCCGGCGCCGTCTTCGCGACGTGCCGGGCGACCTCGATCCCGGACTGGCCCGGCATGCGCAGGTCGAGGATCGCGACGGTCGGCTTCCGCAGCTCGATCTGCTCGACGGCGTCGTTGCCGTCCCTGGCCCGTCCGGCGATCTCGATCCCGTGCTCGGAGAGCACGTCGGCGACCGCCTCGACCACGGCCGGGTGGTCGTCCGCGACGAGGACGGAGGTCACGGTAGCCCGGTCAGTCACGGGGAACTAGGATCCTTTCGCCGAGGAGCGAGAGCGTTTGTGGAACATATGAAAGGTCTGCGGCCTTCAACAACTGTCCGATCGGGCGCCGATGCGCGTGGGGATCATAGAGCCAGTGTCGTACGGTGACGACGACTTCCGCGCGCTCGCGACCCTGGGCCGGCTGACGCGCGGCGCGCTGCACGAGATCTCGAACCCGCTCGTGGCGCTGCTGGGGTCGGCTGAGCTCGCTCTCGGCGACGCCGTGCCCGGCACGAAGATGCACGACCGGATCGCGCTGACGCAGCGAACCGGCGCCGAGGTGGTCGAGATCGTGCGGGCGCTGCAGGCGTTCGTCCGGCTCCAGGCCGAGCCGGCCTCGGAGCTCTCGGTCGGGGAGGCGGCCGCGGGAGCGGTGGCGCTCGTCACGCGGGTGCTGCCGACGCACGGCGTCGAGCTGCGCTCGAGCGGCGATGCAACCGTCGTCGCCGCGCCCGGAGAGCTCCAGGGCCGGCTCGTCGAGCTGCTGGTCGCGGCCCTTGCCGACCCCGGCCGCGGCGAGACGGTCGAGCTCGTCGTCGGCGAGGGCGTCGTCACGGCCACAGGTGGAGGGGAGCTACGCCTGTGAGTCGCATCCTGGTCGTCGACGACGAGCCCGCGGTCCGCAACCTCACCGTCGAGATCCTGCGCCGCAGCGGCTACCGGCCGCACGGCGTCGGCTCGGCACGCCACGCGCTCGAGGCGCTCCAGGAGGAGGCGTTCGACCTCGTCGTCAGCGACGTCGTCATGCCCGAGATGACGGGTGTCGAGCTGCTCTACGAGTTGCGGGCGCGCCGCCACGAGTTGCCGGTGGTGCTGATGACCGGCGGCTCGCAGGAGCCGGAGCGGACGACGAACGCCGTCCGGCTGGGTGCGACGGGCCTGCTCTACAAGCCCTTCTCTCACGACCAGCTTCGGGATGCCGTCGCCGCTGCGCTGGAGCGCGGCTAGCTCCGCAGGCGCTCGCCGGCCGGGTCGTAGAGCGGCTCGGCGGCGACCGCTCCTTTCACCCACTCGCCGAAGATCTCGACTTCGACCG
>JANPKC010000217.1:0-7312 GCA_031425855.1 Actinomycetes bacterium
GTCGAGGACGCGAGCGCCGGTTGCGCGGCGGGAAGCCAGAGCGAGCACGGGCAGGCGCGCGGCATGGCCGAGGTGAAGCTCCAGGAGACGTCCGCCGGAAGCGGGTTGCCGGCCCGGTCCTTCACCCCGGTCGAGCCACCGCGAACGGTCGCCGTGTAGACCGTCGCGAAGTCGAGCGCCGCTGCAGGAGTGAGCACCGCCCGACGCTGGGCCGCGCTCCAGGCCACCGAGGCCGTAACCGGCGCGCCACCCTCCGCGCGCAGCTCGAACGTCGCACCGTTGACCGTTGCGGGGTCGAGCGGCTCGGAGAAGGCCGCGCTGACGTCGCCGCGCGTGTCGACGCCCGTCGAGCCGGCCGCCGGCGCGGTCGACGCGACCTGCGGGGCCCGCTCGTCAGGCCGGAGCTGCGTGTCGAACACGGGATCGACCCAGTAGTTGCTCGACAGGTTGGTCTGGTTCGGGAAGGCCGGCGCGCTTCCGTAGCGGAAGACGCCGTTGCCGCCCTGCGCGCCGTCCCGCAGCGCCCGCAGCGGGGCGTTCGCGTAGACGGTCGAGAAGTACGAGAGGTCGAGGGAGTAGCGGCCCGCCGGTGCGTAGTACGACGCGACGTAGGTCGTGTCGCGGGTGACCGGAACCGGGTCGTCGAAGGTGACCTGCTGCCAGCCTGAAGCGCTCTCGACGGTGAAGACGGCGCGGGCGAGCAACGTGCCGGAGCCGGTCCAGAGGCTGCCGGTGTGGGTGCCGCCGTTGCCGGGGCCCTTGTAGAAGCGAACGCCGGTGATCCAGCCGGGCTCGTCGACCGTGAACTTGACGCCGAGCTCGACCGCCTTCGTGTCGCTCGACGCGGCCATTGCCGGCGTGCGCACGTCGTTCCACAGGCTGCACGGGCACGTGCGCGGCGGCGCGGTCGTGAAGCTCCAGCTCGCATTCGCGACCAGCGGGTTGCCTGCGGTGTCGGCCATGCCGCCGGACCCGCCTCGCACGGTCACCGTGTAAGCGGCTCCCGCAACGAGGGAGACGTTCGGCGTCAGCGTCGCGCTCCGGGACAGCGCGCTCCACGCGACCGTCGCCGGCACGGCCGCTCCGCCGGCGTCGACGAGCTGGAAGCTCGAAGCCGACACGGTGGCGGGGCTCATAGCCTCGCTGAACGTGACGGTCACGTCGCCGCGGTTGTCGGTCCCGGTGGCGCCAGGGAGCGGCGCGCGGTCGGTGATCGTCGGCGGCGTCGAGTCGGGGCGGAGCTGCGTGTCGAAGACGGGGTCGACCCAGTAGTTGCTAGCGCCGTTCGTCTGATCCGGGAACGCAGGCGCCGAGCCGTACTTGAAGAGGCCGTTGCCGCCTGCGGACGCGTCGCCGAGAGCACGCAGCGGCGCGTTCACCACTGCCTGCTGGAACCCGCCGAAGGTGAGCGCGTAGCGGCCCGCCGGCGCGAAGTACGACGCGACGTACGTCGTGTCGGCCGTCACGGCCACCGGGCTATCGAAGATCACCTGCTGCCAGCCCGACGCGGACTCGCCCGTGAAGGTGGCCCGAGCGAGCAGCATGCCGTCCGTCCGCCACAGGCTGCCCGTGTGGATGCCCGTGTTGCCCTGCCCCTTGTAGAAGCGGACACCCGTGACGTACCCGCCCACGTCGGCGCGGAACTTGACGCCCAGCTCGACCGCCTTGGCGTCGCTCGTGGCTGCGACGGCCGGCGTCGCGGTGGGCGCCCAGATCGTGCAGGGGCACGACGTCTGCACCGTGATCCCGGCGCCGGGCACCTCGAGGTTGCCGCTGTCGTCCACCGCGCGCACCTTGACGACGGAAGCGCCGAAGCCCCCGACGATCCACGTGTAGCTCCAGTTCGTCCTGCCGGTCGCCGGGTGCCACGTCGCGCCGCCGTCGGTGGAGACCTCGACTCCGGCCACGAGGCCGCCGCCGGTGTCGCTCGCGGTGCCCGTGACCGTGACGCTCGATCCACCCGCGACCTCCGTGCCGTCGAGCGGAGAGGTGATCGCCGACTGCGGGCGCAGGGCGTCCGTGGACGCCGTCGCCGCAACCAGGCCGCTCTGCAGCGACCCGGGTTGCGCGAGCATGTCGGCGAGGACGTTGACGGTCGCCTGCTGGATCCGAGCGTCCGGGGCCATCGCGTCGCCCAGGAACGTGTCGTGGTCGCCGTCCAGCGCCCACGTCCACTGCACCGTGCCGGCACCGAAGACGAGCGCGCCGCTCGCGTGCCGGTACAGCACGGCCTGATGGGTCGCGCGGCCGGGGACGTACGTGTTCCCGTAGTCGGCGAGATGCTTCTCGACGTCGAGCGTCGTCTCGGAGATCGGAAACGCTCCCGGGGGACGGAAGCCGTTGTCGACGTCCTCATTCCACTCGTGCCCAAGGATCCCGGGCGCGATCGTCGCCGACGTTCCCGGCGCGAGCGTCGCGACGGACGTGTTCCGCCAGAAGCGGAGCTTGCCGTACCGCTCCGGGATCGTCATCGCGTCCTCGCGGTACGCGTTGACGGTGAAGAGGGTGCCGGTCAGCGCGTTCTGCGGCCGGCCGCCGTCGCTCGGCGGGCTCAGGCGCGGGTCCATCCAGGTGCCCGTCCACTCCGGCGAGGGATCGATCTTCGTCCCGGGCTTCGTCTCCTTGTAGGAGACGAGCGTCCGGTGCGGCGTGCCCGCGCCGTCGATGCTCGACTCCCAGCGCGTCTTCCAGAAGACCTCGTTGCCGCTCAGGAACGCGAGGTTGACGCCGGCGGCGCGGGCGGCTTCGACGTTCGCCCGCTGCGGGCCGGACCAGTACTCGTCGTGGCCGACGGAGAGGAACACCCGGTGCTCCAGCAGCTCCGCCCCGTACCGGTCGGAGTCGACCCCGGTGAAGTAGCTGACGTCGTAGCCGTTGCGCTCGAGGAAGCGCACGAGCGGCAACTCGGCCGAGAAGAGGAAGGATGGGTTCGCGTAGTCACGCGTCGTGAACGGCCGGTTGTAGCTGACCTTGTACGCCCGGCCTGCCGGGCTGCCCGTGTAGAGGCTGTTGCCTCCGTACTGGTTGTAGGCCTGCCACGTCGTGTCGGCGGTCTGGAGGAGGAGGTCGGAGCCGCCGTCGTCGTTGCGCACGACGAAGATGACGTGGCTCGCGCCGCCGGTGTCGGTCCGGATGAGGTGCGCGAAGTAGATGCCAGACACCGCGTCGGCCGGCACGGCCCACGAGGCCGACTCCGCCCAGTTCCCGCAGTCGACAAGGCCGGTTGCGGCGTCCGACAGGCACGTGGGCTGCACCTGCGGCAGGGCCGCGGACGGACCGAGCGTCGTGACCTTTCGGGCTCCCGAGCCGCCGTACCACCCGAGCCGGTAGATATCGAGCCGGTAGGCCGCGGCGTCCGTCTTCACCTTGAAGCGAACGGTCTGGCCCGCGTCGACGCTCATGTCGGTCGCGAAACCCTGGATCGACTCATCGCCCTCGCCGTCGACGTCCCACACACTCGACGGCGTGCCCGGCTTCTGATTCTCGCAGACGATCTCGTTCGCCGCGCCGCAGGAGGAGTCGGCGCTCGCGTCGCCGGCCGAGTAGACCCCGAGCAGGAGCAGGACCAGAAGCGCGCCGGCCACAGCCGTGGCGGCTCCCGTGCGAGACCCCTTGCTCGCTGTTAGCTGCATCACTCCCCCGTCCAATTCCGGCGTCCACGTGCGACCGCACGACACGGCCAACTGTCGTCCACAGTCTGGCCACCGGCGCGCGCGAGCGCACTGGCCGAACGGATAGGGGTGAGCAGAACTAGCCTTCGTCCCGACGCACGCGGCTCGGGGTTACTCGAGTGGTGCGAGCCCGAGCGCGGCGGGCAACGCGAAAAGGTCGGGCAGCCGGCCGGGCTCGTCGGGGCGGCGGCCGTCGCGGTCGAGCAGGAACGCCGTCATTCCGAGCGCCCGTGCGCCCTCGATGTCGTCCTCATAGGAGTCGCCGATCATCGCCGCCTCTTCCGGCTCCACCTCGAGCAGCTCCAGCGCGTGGCGGAAGATCTCGGGATGCGGCTTCGTGCGGCCGAAGGCGCGCGAGCCGATCGCGCAGTCGGCGTCGAGCCCGTGGTGCGAGACGAACTCCTCGAGATCGCGGCTCCCGTTCGAGATCAGCCCGATCTTCACGCCGTGCTCACGCAGCGCGGCGAGGGCAGGCAGCGCGTCCTCGTAGAGGGTGAATCGCTCGTGCTGCTCCCACGCGCGCACGAGCTCCTCGGCGCACGCCCGCGCACCGCCGCCGTCACCGCCCATGCCGCGGACGATCTGCTCGGTGAACGCGATCCAGAGCTCGTCGTCGTGCACGTGGTCGGGGTGGCGCTGCAGCGCCTCGAGCGCGTCGAGCCTCGACGACTCGTACAACTCCGGGTCGAGGGTGAGCCCGTGCCGCTCGCCCACCTTCCGGTACCCCTCCGGCCCGAGCTCGGGCCCGGGCCGGGCGAGCGTGAAGTCGACGTCGAAGAGGACCGCTTTGAGCACGACCCGAGGATAGCCTTGGCCCGATGCGAGGCCCGGCCGAGATCCTGCGTGACGCCAGGACGATCGCGCTCGTCGGCGCCTCGCCGAAGCCCGATCGGCCCAGCCACGGGGTCATGCGCTACCTGCTCGCACAGGGCTACGACGTGATCCCTGTCCGGCCCGTCGGCTGCGACGCGGTGCTGGGCGTGCCCTGTGCGCGAACGCTCGCCGAGATCGACCGCCCGATCGACCTCGTCGACGTCTTCCGCCGGGCCGAGCTGACGCCGCCGCACGCGGCGGAGGCGGCGGCGGTCGGCGCGGGCGCGCTCTGGCTGCAGCTCGGAATCGTCTCGGCCGAGTCGCGCAGGATCGCCGAGGAAGCGGGCATGGACTACGTCGAGGATCTCTGCACGGCCGTCGTCCACCGCTACGAGCTGCGAGCCGGCTGAGGCACCGCGAATGGCGCGGACGCACTGCAGGACCCGGCACGCCCGCGAAGCGGGCCTGCCGCTTCAGGGGTCTTAGCGCGATCCGGATTCTGCTCTCGCAGAATCCGGATCTTGCGCAACTAATCGGGGTGCGGAGATTTGAACTCCGGACCTCTCCGACCCGAACGGAGCGCGCTACCAGGCTGCGCCACACCCCGAGCGCGCAAAGGGTAGCGATAATCGCCCCGTGGCTCAGCGCGACGAGATCATCCGGTTCGCGAACGAGCTGCTCGAGATCGACCGCTTCCCGGAGTACGGCACCCCCGGGCTCCAGGTGCTCGGCGCGGACGAGGTGACGAAGATCGCGTGCGGCGTCTCCTCGTCGAAGGAGCTGTTCGAGCGCGCAGCCGCTGCGGGGGCGCAGCTCGTGCTCGTGCACCACGGCATGTTCTGGCGGAACGAGCCGGTGTGGATCGACCGGCGCCAGCGCGGTCGCCTGGAGACGCTCTTCTCCGCCGACCTGAGCCTCGCCGCCTACCACCTCGCGCTCGACGCCCACCCCGAGCTCGGCAACAACGCGCTGCTCGCCGGCGCGCTCGGCATCGAGGTCGAGCGCCCGTTCGCCGAGGTCGGCCAGGGCGGGACGCTGCGGGAGCCGCTTGCGATCGACGAGCTCGCGGCACGTGTCCGCGAGACGCTCGGTCGCGAGCCGCTGGTCTTCCCGCACGGCCCGGACCGAGTGGAGCGGGTCGCGATCTGCTCGGGCGCGGCCGGACGCCACCTGATCGACGCCGCCCACGAGGGATACGACCTCCTGCTCACCGGCGAGCCGGAGGAGCCGAGCCTGCAGACCGCGCGAGAGCTCGGGATCCACTTCGTCGCGGGCGGGCACGACGCGACCGAGCGGCTCGGCGTGCAGGCGCTCGCTCGACGCCTTGCGGAGCAGTTCGAGCTGACGTGGGAGTTCGTCGCGATCGAGAATCCGGTCTGATGGCGATCCTGGAGAGCCCCGAGCTGACGCCGCTCGCCGATGCGGGTGACCCGGACGACCACCGGGTCGCCTCGACATGGTCGGGGCCGCTCGTCGACCCCGTCGCGGACGGCGGCTACGTGCGCGACCTCTGCGTCATCCTCGAGCGGATCGCGCCCGGCGAGCGGATCCCGCTGCACCGGCACGGGATCGACGAGGCGATCGTCGTCGAGTCGGGCAGGGTCGAGCTCCGGCTCGGCGACGAGACGCGGACCGTCGAAGGCCGCTCGGTCGCGTTCTTCCCGGCCGGCGTCGCGCACGGCGCGCGGAACGTGGGCGCCGACGACGTGGTCTACACGGCGTTCTTCCCGGCGACCGCGATCGACATCGAGTACCTCGAGCGAAATCCCGCGCCGGGCACCGAGAGCGAGCTGCCGCAGCCGCCGGTCGTCTACGACGCGAGGTCGTAGAGCGCGTCGAGCACCGCGTGGGGCCGCTCGACGATGACGAGGTGGCCGCAGTCGGCGACGAGCCGCAGTTGCGCGCGCAGCCGCCGCGCATACTCGAACGCGTCCGCGAGCGGCAGCTGAGCATCGCGCGCTCCCCAGAGGACGATCACACGGCAGTCGATCCCGTGGAGCTCCTGGCGCGGGTCGCCGGCGATCATCGCCCGCCCGGCCACCTTCGTGTCCGTGTGACGTGCCTGCGCGCTGAGCAGCCCATGGGTCGCCCGCGGAGTCAGCGCGACCGGGTCGGAGACGAACCACGGCCGGAAGAGCACGCGCCGGTACCAGACCCGGTCCGCCCAGCGGTGGCGGAAGCGGGCGGCCGTCCGGCCCGGGCGGATCGCCGCGGCTGCGATCACGGCCGCCTCGACGACCCTCGACGTCGTCGCGATCCCCGCAGGCGCGACGAGCAGGAGGCCCCGCACGAGCTCCGGTCGGCTGCGGGCGAGCCGCAGCGCGACGAGGCCGCCGAACGAGTGGCCGGCGACGAGGGCGCCGGTCGCGCCTTCGGCGTCGAGCACGCCGGCCGTGGCGGCTGCGAAGTCGTCCATTCCCGCCCCGCGCGGCGGCGCCTGCGAACCGGCGTGACCGGGCAGGTCGACCGCGATCACCCGGTGGCGCCGCACCAGCTCGGGGATCACCTCGACCCAGTTCTCGGCCGAGCCGCCGAGACCGTGGACGAGAACGAGCGGCACGCCCTCGCCGCCGACGTGGTACTCGACCCCGCCGGCGACCCTGGTCTCGAGGTTCGTTGCAGACGTCATCCGGGCAACGTATCCTTCGATGACCATGGCGATTGTGGGGACGCGGGCCCGTTGATTCCCGCGAACAACGAGCGAGCGATGTCCGAGCCCGCCTGAGCGCAACGAGCTTGCGCCCAGCGGGCTTTTTCATTGCCCGCGTTACGAAGGAGACCAGCAATGGCGAATCACCTGACACCCGACGAGCTCTCGAAGGAGCTGG
>JANPKC010000218.1:0-17607 GCA_031425855.1 Actinomycetes bacterium
CCCGGCGGCGTTCTGCGCCTCGCGGCGGAAGCGCTCGACGAACTGGTCGTCGCTCGCGTGGCGGTCGTCGAGGATCTTGATCGCGACCCGGCGGCCGAGCTCCTGGTCGTGCGCGAGGTAGACGTTCGCCATCCCGCCCGAGCCGAGCTTGCGGATGATCAGGTAGCGCCCGTCGAAGAGCGTGTCGAAGACGTGGTCGCCGGAGGGCATGAAAGGACAGGTTAGGAGTTCGCCGCAGACCCGAGGAGTGCCTGCAAGACCTCGCGGGCGACGGGAGCGGCGGTCTGGCCGCCGGTCGAGTTCTGCTGCTCGACGACGACCGCGATCGCGACCTGCGCGCGAGCCTTGCCCGCGTAGCTGATGAACCACGTCGTGTTCAGGCCCTCGATCCCGGTCTCGGCCGTGCCCGTCTTGCCGCCGACCGTGAAGCCCGAGAGCCGCGCCGCCGTGCCGGTGCCGCCCTCGACCGCGTCCTTCATCATCGCGGCCACCGCACGGGCTGTCTCCGCCTTGACGGCGCGGCCGAGCTCGTCGGGCTTCGAGCGGACGATGACGGAGCCGTCGGGCGCGACGATCCGGTCGACCACCTGCGGGCGCATCACGACGCCGTCGTTCGCGATCGCGGCCGCGACCATCGCCATCTGCAGCGGCGTCACGAGCAGCCGCTCCTGCCCGAACGCGAACCGGCCGGGATCGACGTCGGTGTCCTCCTTCGGGTCGAAGAGGTCGGTGCCCTGGTAGAGGCCGCTCGGCGCCCGCTCGTTCGAGGGTGTCTCGAGCGGCGGCGTCGAGTAGAAGCCGAACCGCTTCGCGTACTCGACGATCTTCTTCGAGCCGAGCTCCTTGCCGATGTTGCAGAAGACGGAGTTGACCGAGTTGACGAGCGCCGTGTGCAGGTCGAGGCTCCCGAACGGCCGCGAGGTGTCGTAGTTGTTGACGCGCTTCCCGTACACCTCGCAGTAGCCGGGGTCGACGAAGTCCGAGTCGGGCGTGTAGCGGCCCGAGTCGATCGCGGCGGCCGCGGTCACGACCTTGAACGTCGAGCCCGGCGCGTAGAGCCCGGCGGTGGCGCGGTTGAGGAGCGCGTCCGGCCGCTTGCAGTCGGCGCCGACGCCGGTCACGCGGTCGAAGCTGCCCTCGACGAGGTTGGGGTCGTAGCTCGGCGACGAGACCATCGCCAGCACCTTCCCGGTCTGCGGCTCGAGGGCGACGACCGCGCCGCAGCGGCTGCCGAGCGCGTTCTGTGCCGCACGCTGCGCGCGCGGGACGAGCGTCAGCCGCAGCGCGTTCCCCTGGATCGTCGCGCCCTTCGCCTTGTCGACGAAGGTCTCGAGGACCGTCGAGAGATTCGCGTTCTGGCCGGTCAGGTAGTCGTTCAGCGAGCGTTCGAGCCCGGTGCGGAAGCGCGACTGGGTCGAGTAGCCGACAACGTGGGCGGCGAGCGCGCGCTGGGGGTACTCGCGGAAGAAGAACGTGCGCCCGCCCTTGCGCTCCTGCCGGTTCGTCGCGTACGCGATCCCGTTGCCGCGGATCTCGCCGCGCTTGATCGTGAACTGCGCCACCCGCTGGATCTGGTTGTCCTGCCGGTCGGCGAGGTCGCCGGCCGCCCAGGCCTGCCAGTACGTCGTCGCGACGACCAGCGCGACGATCAGGCCGACGCCGGTCAGGGCGAGGCGCGTGATCTGCCGGTTCACGTGCGGCCTCTCGCGGCCTGCATGTTCGCGCGGTTGGAGACGAGCAGCAGCAGCGCCAGCAGGACGAAGTTGGCGACGACGCTGGAGCCGCCGTAGGAGACGAACGGCAGCGTGATCCCCGTCAGCGGGATCACCCGCAGGACGCCGCCGACGATGATGAACGTCTGGAGTGCGAAGCCGAAGGTCAGCCCGGCCGCGAGCAGCTTCGAGAAGCCGTCGTCGCCGAGCAGCGCCACCCGGAAGCCGCGGGCCACGAAGAGCATGAAGACGAGCAGCAGCCCCGCGGCGCCGACGAGCCCGAGCTCCTGCGCGATCGCGGAGTAGATGAAGTCGGTGTTGAGGAACGGGATGATCGGGTCGCCGCTCGTGGTCGTGAACGTGCCCTTGCCGAGGCCGGTGCCGGCGAAGCCGCCGTTGCCGATCGAGTAGAGGCTCTTCACGAGCTGGAACGAGCCGCAGTCCTGGCGCAGCGCGAGCTCCCCGGTCTGGGCGCAGAAGACGGGCTCGTCCGTCCAGGGGTTGAGCCAGATCGTGACGCGCTCCTGCACGTGCGAGACGAACCGGTAGACGAAGGCGGCGCCGGCGACGAAGAGCGCCAGCCCCGCCAGCGCGTACGCGGCGCGGCCGGTGGCGACGTACAGCATCGCCAGGAAGATCCCGAACTGGAGCAGCGCGCTGCCGAGGTCGTTCGTCTGGACGAGCACGAGCATCGCCGCGCCCCAGATCAGGAGCAGCGGCCCGAAGTCCTTCAGCCGCCCCTGTGCCAGCACCTCGCGCTTGTCGCGCAGGTAGCCGGCGAGGAAGACGATCAGGAAGATCTTCGCCAGCTCGCCGGGCTGGAACTGGAACGACCCGACCTTCACCCAGAGCCGCGCGCCGTTGATCGTCTGGCCGATCCCGGGCAGCGCCGGCAGCATCATCAGGCCGATCGCCGTGATCCCGAAGAGGTACTTGTACTGCTCGAGGATGCGGTAGTCGCGGCGGAACGCGAGCAGCGTCGCGGCGAAGAGGACGACGCCGATCACGACCCAGAGGCTCTGGCGGAACGCGTCGTCGGGCTTCAGCCGGTAGATCAGCGTCACGCCGATCGCCGACAGGAGCGCCGCGAGCGGCAGCAGCACCGGGTCGGCGTAGGGGACGGCGTAGCGGACGACGAAGTGCGCCGCCAGGTACAGCGCCATGAAGATCCCGGCGTAGGTGAGCGAGCCGGCGTCGAGCTCGGACGGATCCGACTGCGCGATGTAGACGCTCGCAAAGCCGATCGCCGTGAGCAGGCCCACGGCGATCAGGTTCAGCAGCTCGCGGTTCCTAAGCGACATGGGCGCTCAGCGGGTCAGCCCCCATGCTGCGAGCGCGACGAGCGCGACCAGCAGGAGGATCAGCAGGACGAGCGGCAGGATCCGGCGGCGCGGCCCGGCCGGTTGCGAAGCGGCCGCCTCGGCCTGCTGCAGGTGCTCCTCGACGGCGGCGGCCGGGATCACGGCGGTGTCGACTGCGGGGACGGCGTCGAGCGGGGAGAGCGTGTCCTCGTCGTCCGGCTCGGCCGCCGCGGGCATGCGCGCGGTCTCGCCGAGGTCGCCGGCGCCCTCCCGGCCGTCGATCTCGAACAGGACGACGGTGATGTTGTCCTCGCCGCCGCCCACGTTGGCGGCGTTGACGAGCCCGCGCGCCGCGTCGTCGAGGTCGTCGCCCGCCTTGACGAGGGCGAGGATCTCGTGCGGCGAGATCATGTCGGTGAGCCCGTCCGAGCAGAGCAGGTAGATGTCCTCGGGCTCCGCCTCGACGGTGAAGGTGTCGACGTCGACGTCGGGCTCGGTGCCGAGCGCTCGCGTGATCACGGAGCGCTGCGGGTGCGCCTCGGCCTCCTCGGGCGAGAGCCGCCCGCTGCGAACGAGCTCGCCGACGAGGGAATGGTCGTCCGTGAGCTGCTCCAGCTCCCCGTCCCGGACTCGGTAGGCGCGCGAGTCGCCGACGTGGCCGAACGCGATCGTGCCGTCGGAGTCGTCCACGAGCGCGACCGTCATCGTCGTCCCCATCCCCGACGTGGCCGCGTCCTCGGTCGAGCGCTGGAAGACGCGGCGGTTCGCCTCCTGGATCAGCGAGGCGACCCGTTCTTCCCCCTTTTCACCCGAGTGCTCGTCGCCCGTCGCCTCCTCGAGCACCGCCGCGGCCAGGCCGGAGGCGACCTCGCCGGCCTGCGCGCCGCCCATCCCGTCGGCGATCGCGAAGAGCGGCGGCTCGCAGACGTACGCGTCCTCGTTCCGGCGCCGGCGCCGGCCCGGATCGGTCAGGCCTGTGAAGCGCGCCAGCATCAGAGCTCGACCCTGAAGTCGGTCTGGCCGACGCGGACGACGTCGCCCTTCGAGAGCCGGCGCGGCGTCGTCACCCGCGCGCCGTTGACGAAGGTGCCGTTCGTCGAGCCGATGTCCTCGACCCAGAGGCCGTCGCGCTTCGACTCGAAGCGCGCGTGCTGGGCCGACGCGAACTCGTCGCCTTCGAGCGGGATCTCGTTCTGGCCGCCGCGGCCGATCGCGACCGGCATCGCCTCGACGGCGACCTCCTCGCCGGCGTCGAGGGCCGGGCTCTTGAGCACGACGAGCTTCGCGCGCCGCGCTGGCGCGAGGCCCATGCTCGCCGCCTCGCCGGGCCCGATGATCACGCTCTCCTGCGCCGGCCCGGAGCGGAAGTCCCTGCTGGCGCTGCGGACGATCCGCCAGATGAAGAGGTAGAGCAGGACGATGAAACCGATCTTGAGGAGGAGCAGCGCCTCGTCGACGTTGACGTTCAAGGGCGCTTCCCGAAGACCAGGTCGGTGGCTCCCAGCGTGATCGTGTCGCCGTCCTTCAGCTTCGAGCGCTGCATGCGCTTCCCGTTCAGCTCCGTGCCGTTCGTCGAGCCGAGGTCGACGAGCCACCACGCCGCCCCTTCCCGGCGCAGCTCCGCGTGGCGCCGCGAGACGTTCGCGTCCTCGACCTGGAGGTCGCAGTCCTTCGAGCGCCCGAGCACGACCTTGCCGCCCTCGAGCGCGTGCGTGCGGCCGTTCATCGTCAGCGCGAAGGTCTCCTCCTCGACTCCGAGCTCGACCGGCGACGCGGCCTCGGTCGGCTGGGGCGCCTTCGCCTTGTAGATCATCGTCGCGCCGGGCTCGACCTGCGCGTCGGGCTCGTCGAGCTGCGGGCCGCGCTTGCCCTCGGGCTGCACCATCCGCGTCGCGATCCCGAACTCGCCGATCGAGAGGTCGGCGTCGGTCAGCATCAGCACCTTCGGCGGCGTCAGCATCGCGTACGTCTCCCGCCTGGCGTGCTCGATCAGGTAATCCTGGAGCTCGCCGACGAGCGACCCCTCGTAACCGGTGAACTGCTCGCGGTCGGGCTCCGAGAGGTAGACGGAGTACTCGTTCGGGACGTAGACGCGCGAGACCGAGATCGTCCGGTGCTCGTCCATCTCCTTCGCCAGCTTCCGGGCCAGCTCGACCGGCTGCACGTGCGTCCGGAAGGCACGGCCGAACATCCCCTCGAAGAGGCCTTCGATCTTCTGCTCGATGCTCCGGAGGACGCTCATGCGGTCGGGGAGTCATGCCCCCGGCAGCCGAGTCTAATGCTCGCCGGCGGCCACCGGCCGGGCACCCTGCGGCCGGCGGAGCCGCCCTTCGGGTGCCCTCGCGACGCTCGCCGCTCTCCGCCCGGCGGCCTGTACGCCGTACTGTTCCGCCGGCCTACGCGCTGCGAGCGCCGCGCCGGAGACCGCCGGAGTGCAGCGCCAGTCCGGCGACCGTGAGCCAGACGGCGGCGACGACCGGCAGCGCGGGCGCCGCCGGCGCGAGCAGGAGCAGGGCCGCGAGCATTCCCGCACCGACGCAAGCGAGACGCCACGGGGAGCGGGCGTGGGGGAGAACGACGGCAGCGGCGGCGAGTGCTGCGGCCGCGAGCGCGAGCGCGGGTGGGACCGAGCCGGCGAGCGTGCTCGCGACGCGGGCGGCGCTTTCCGCACCGGCGAGGTCGAGAGTCGGGGCCGTGCCCTGGCCGAAGGGAAGCTCGACGCCGCGAAGGCCCGCGACGACCGCGGCCACGGTGACGGCCGCGAGCGCGTGGGCGCCGCGCCGCACCGGGCTCGAGATGCCGAGCAGCGCCACCGGGACGAGCGCGAGCAGCCCCACGGCCGCGAGCGCCGGACCGGCGAGGAACGCGAGCCCCCAGCGCGCGTCGCGCCAGGAGAGGGCGAGCCAGCCGAGCGCGATCGCGGCGTAGAGGAGCGCCAGCCCGAGCGAGTGGTTGCCGAGCGGGAAGACCGGAGCGGCGAGCGCGAGCGCCAGCCCCGCCCTCGGCGAGCGGTACGCAGCGAACGCCGCGACCGCGGCGAGGACGGGCGCCCCGCCGGTGGGATAGAACGGCAAGGCCGTCCCGGCGGCGAGCGCGGTCATCCCGGCGACCCCGGCTGGGGCCGCGCGGTGAACGAGAGCTTGTGTCGAGACAACACTTTCGACGTTCGTCGAACGCCGGCCCCCGGTCAGCGCGGAGCGAAGCTCCTTCGCCAGAGCCGCCGCGGGAGGCCGTCGTGCCGGGTCGTTGGCGAGCGCGTGCGAGATCGCGCCGAGCAGCCGCTTCGGCAGGTCGGGCCGCTCGGGCTGGAGCGGCGGGCAGCCCGCCTCGATCGTCCCGGCCATCTGCGGCAGCGGCACGCCCCAGAACGGGTGCTTGCCGGCCAGCGCCTCCCAGAGCAGGACGCCGACCGCCCAGACGTCGCTCGCCGAGCAGGCCTCCTCGCCGCGCAGGCGCTCGGGGGAGATGTAGGCGAGCGTTCCGGGCACGTCGCCGACCGCCGTCAGCGTCTCCGCCTCGTCGAACTGAGCCAGCCCGAAGTCGAGCAGGCGGACCGAGATCCCGTCCTCGTCGGCGAGGAGGACGTTCGACGGCTTGACGTCGCGGTGGACGATCCCGCGGCTGTGTGCGTGCGCGAGCCCGTCGAGGATCTGCGCCGCCGCCTCGACCGCCTGGCCGTCGCGCAGCTCGCCGGCGCGCATCGCCTCGCGCAGCGTGCGGCCGCCGACGTACTCGTACGCGATGTAGACGTGGCCGGAGTCGGAGCCGAAACCGTAGGCGCGCAGGCAGCGCTCGTGACGGAGCCGTGTCGCGGCCTCCGCCTCGCGCTCGGCGCGGTGCGCGGCCTTGCCCTCGCGCGGGACGATCTTGAGTGCCACGTCGAGCCCGTTCCGCTCGTCGCGCGCCAGCCAGACCGAGCCGGAGCCGCCGCTGCCGAGCGGGCGGAGGGGCCGGTAGCGGTCGAGGACGAGCTCCCCGCGAGGGAGCGCATGGGCAGCGGCGGACACGTCGTCTCCCGGGTTGGCCGCCGCCCGGGCGTTTCCTGCCGCTCACCGGCCGATCCGCTCGTTACAGTGGCCTCGTTCCACCGCTTTCCATGAGCAGTCGCGACACTGATTTCGAGTTCGACTTCTTCGAGGAGCCTGAGACCCAGGAGGCCTCGAGCCGTGGCGACCGCACGCTCCGTCGACCGCTGGGCCGCCCGCGTGGTGGTGGCGGTCGCGGCCCGCGGATCCCGCGCGGCCCGATCCGCCCCAGCGCCGGGCTGACGCCGCTCCTGCGCCTGCTCGGGCTGATCGCGTTCGCGATCCTGATCGTCGTCCTGCTGCTGCTCTGGGTCCAGAGCTGTCAGGAGGACGCCAAGCGCGACTCCTACAGCACCTACATGACCAGCATGAAGGCGGTCGGCGACGACTCCCAGCGCGTCGGGCGCGAGCTGAGCGACGCGCTGACGACCCAGGGGATCAAGCCCGCAGACCTGCAGAAGCAGCTCTCGAACCTCGTCCAGCAGCAGGAGCTCGGTACCGACCGCGCCCGCAAGCTCGATCCGCCCGGCCCGCTGCTCGACTCGCACGAGCAGGCGATCGAGGCCCTGACCTTCCGCGGCGACGGCCTGGCCGGCCTCGCCGAGGCGTTCAGGCGGACGCAGGGCTCCAAGGACGCCGCCGCCGCCGGTGCGCTGCTCGCCTCGCAGGCCGAGCGGCTGCTCGCCAGCGACGTCGTCTGGGACGACCTCTTCAAGGAGCCCGCCGTGTCCGTGCTCCGTCAGGAGGAGATCAGCGGCGTCGAGGTGCCCGACTCCAACTTCATCCAGACCCCTGACCTCGCCAGCACGCGCTCGATGGTCCCGATCTGGGAGCGGATCAACGGCAGCGCCGCGTCGGGCTCGACGACCGGCACGCCCAGTGGGCTCCACGGCACGAACATCGAGTCGGTGAAGGTCGTGCCCGGCGGGCAGACCTTGTCCGAGTCGGCCGAGAACACCGTCGAGGCCTCGACCGATCTCGCGTTCGCGGTCGCGGTCGCGAACGGCGGCGACAGCCAGGAAGTGAAGATCGAGGTGACGCTGACGATCCAGCAGAGCCCGACCCCGATCGTGAAGAAGCAGACGATCGACATCATCAACCCGGAGGAGACGAAGACCGTCGTCTTCCGGGACTTCCCGTCGGTCGACTTCGGCGAGCGGCGCGTGATGCGGATCGACGTCGACCCGGTCCCCGGCGAGGCGAAGACCGACAACAACTCCGCCGAGTACCCGGTCATCTTCTCGCTCGGGGCGTAGCCTGGTGACGGTCGAGCTGATCCTCGCGATCGCCGCGGCGAGCGCGGCCGCGGTCGCCCTGGCCGTCTGCTTCTGGCTCTGGGTGCGCGTGCGGCGGCTGCGAAACGCCCAACGGGTCCTGCTGGGCGGCGGTCGCTCCGACCTCGTCGACTTCGCCGTCTCGCTCCAGGGGCGGATCGACGACCTGCACAAGGCCGTCGACGAGATCGCCGCCGGCCTCTCGCGCGTCGACCGACGTGTCGACGGCTCGCTGACGAACACGGCCGTCGTCCGCTACGACGCCTACGCCGGCACGGGCGGCCACCAGTCGGCCTCGTTCGCCTTCCTCGACGACAACCGCACCGGCACGGTCGTGACCGCGATCCAGGGCCGCGACTACGCGCGGCTCTACGTCAAGGAGCTCGATCGCGGCCGCGCGCCGATCGCGCTCTCGCCCGAGGAGCTGGAGGCGGTCGAACGAGCGATGGCTCGGTAGAAAAGCCGGAAACAGCGGCCTTCGCTGGTACTCTCTGCTCGAGTTGCAACAGGTCCTCGTCCTGAATGCAAGCTACGAGCCGCTGAACGTCTGTTCGGTGCGGCGGGCGCACGTGCTCGTCTGGAAGGGGAAGGCGGAGGTGCTCGAGAGCCTGCCCAAGGGCCTGCGCTCCGCGACCGACACCTACGTCTGGCCGCACGTGATCCGGCTCGTCCAGTACGTCCGCGTTCCCCGCGCGATCCAGCGGAAGATCTCCCGCCGAGCGCTGTTCGCGCGCGACGGCTGGCGCTGCGTCTACTGCGGCACGTCGTCGGGCCGACTGACGCTCGACCACGTGATCCCGCGCTCGAAGGGCGGCGAGTCGATCTGGGAGAACGTCGTCACCGCGTGCGCGCCCTGCAACCTGCGCAAGGGCGACCGGCTGCTCGAGGACTCCGGCCTGCACCTGCAGCGGCCGCCGAGACCGCCGGCACCGGTGCTGTTCATCCACCTCGCGACGCCGACGATCCCGCAGGTGTGGCAGCGCTACCTCCCGGGCGCGGCGACCGCGGCCTGACGTGGGCTTCACCTGCGAGGTCTGCGGGGAGACGCACGCCGGGGAGACGCGTGACATCCGCCTCGGCCTGCCCGACCCGATCTTCAGGATCGACGAGGCCGAGCGCGACGAGCGCGCGTGGGTCGGGGACGACTCGGCGGTGCTGCGCGACCGGGAGGCGGAGCGGTTCTTCGTACGGGCGCTGCTCGAGCTCCCGATCGACGGCGAGGAGGGCTACTTCGGCTACGGGAGCTGGATCGAGGTCAGTCCCGCGGACTTCGCGGCGCTGGGTGAGCTGTGGCACGACGAGAACGGCTGGCGGAGCGAGCCGTTTCCGGGGACGCTCGCCAACGAGCTCTTGCCCTACGCGTTCACGGAGGGCCTGCCGGTGCAGATCCGCCTGCGCGACGTGAAGCTGCTGCCGCTCGTCGAGCTGGACGAGGCCGACCACGAGCTCGTCCGGGCGCAGCAGAACGGGATCTCGGCCCACCGCGCGCACCAGCTCGCCGAGACCGTCTCCTAGCCGCGCTCCACTAGCCCCGCTCGACCGGGCCGATCGCGTACCACTCGCTGAACGACCCGGGGTAGAGGCGCGCGTCCTCGCGGCCGGCGAGGTGCAGCTCGTGCAGCACGGCGCACGCGGTCACGCCCGAGCCGCAGTAGACGACGAGCCCGGGGGCCTCGAGCAGCTCGTCCGGGAGCGGCGACGCGTCGAGGAAGTAGCGGTTCCGGGCTCCCGGGATGCGGCCGGCGACGGGGTCGATCGGCTCGCTCTGGCCCCGCCAGCGCTCCGGCGACCGCGCGTCGACGAGCGTCAGCGACGTGTCGCCGAGCCGGTCGAGGATCTCGGCCGCGTCGGCGGTGTCGCCCTCCCGCAGCGCCGCGGAGAACGTGGCGGGCTCGATCGCCTCCTCGCCGGGCACAAGCTGCCCGCGCCAGCGGCCGAACGGGATCACCGCAACAGAGTCGTGGCCGAAGTGGCGCAGCAGCCACCACAGCCGCGACGCCCAGCCGGTGCCGTCGTCGTAGCCGACGACGAGCGTGCCCGGCCCGATCCCGGCCGACGAGGCCCAGGCCGCGAACGCGTCGGCGCTCGGCAGCGGATGGCGGCCGCCGCCGACGTCACCCGTGAGATCGCGCTCCGGGTCGGCGTGCGCGGCGCCGGGGATGTGGCCTGCGAGATACGAGTCGAGGCTGCGGCAATCGACGAAGCGGGTCGTCACAGCGCCAGCGTAGCGTTTGCATGAAATGCAGTTATACTGAATAGTATTCATTCAAGGACGAGGAGCACGATGAACAGGATCGCTGTGGTCGCCTTCTCCGGCGGCCTCGACACCAGCTGCATCGTCAGCTGGCTGAAGGAGGACTGGTACGGCTTCGACGAGGTGGTGGCGGTGCTCGTCGACGTCGGCCAGGAGTTCGATCTGGAGGCGTCGATCGAGCGCGGCCGTGCAGCCGGAGCCGACGACGTCATCGTCGTCGACCGCAGGGCAGCCTTCGCCGACGAGCAGTGCGCGCGCGCGATCAAGGCGAACGCGCTCTACGAGGGAAAGTACCCGCTCGTCTCGGCGCTCTCGCGGCCCGTGATCGCCCAGGCCGTCGCCGAACTGGCGGTCGAGTTGGGCGCCGAGGCCGTCGTGCACGGCTGCACCGGCAAGGGGAACGACCAGCTCCGCTTCGAGCTCTCGTTCAAGGCGACCGATCCCGGCCTCCGCGTCATCGCGCCACTCCGCGACCGGATCTGGACCCGCGACGAGGAGATCGACTACGCGCTCGCCAAGGGGATCCCGGTCCAGGCGACGCAGGCCGCGCCGTTCTCGATCGACGAGAACCTGTTCGGGCGGGCGATCGAGGCGGGCGTGCTCGAGGACCCGTGGGCGGCGCCGCCGGAGGAGCCGTACGCCCTCACGGGCGACCCGAGCTCGGCGCCGGAGCCGGTCGAGGTGACGATCGGCTTCGAGGCGGGCGTCCCCGTCTCGCTCGACGGCGAGGAGCTGCCGCTCGCCGAGCTGGTCGCGCGGCTGAACGGGGTCGCCGGACGCTACGGGATCGGGCGGATCGACATGATCGAGAACCGCGCCGTCGGAATCAAGAGCCGCGAGGTCTACGAAGCGCCGGCGGCGATCGTGCTGATCCAGGCCCATTCCGCGCTCGAGGACGTCGTGCTGACCAAGGACGAGTCGCGGATCAAGCGCGGGCTCGAGCAGCGCTGGACCGAGCTCGTCTACGAGGGCCTCTGGTTCAGCCCCGCCCGGGAGGCGCTCGACGCGTTCGTCGACAAGACGCAGGAGCTGGTCGACGGCGATGTGCGCGTCGAGCTGCGCCCGAACGCGGCCGTCGTCACCGGCCGCCGCTCCCCGAACATGCTCTACGCCGAGCAGCTGGCGTCGTACGGGACCGGCGAGACCTTCCCGCACGCCGCCGCGGAGGGCTTCATCAAGATCGCCTCGCTCGAGGTCGAGCTCGCGGCGGCCCGCAAGCGGGCGAAGACCGAGGCATGACGCTCGGGGGGGGCCGGGTCGGGCGCGCGCTCGACCCGGCCGTGGCCGCGTTCCTGCGCGGCGACGACGCGGAGCTGCTCCCGTACGACTGCGAGGCGACCGCCGTCCACGCGCGCCGGCTGCACGCGGCCGGGCTGCTGGACGACGACGAGCTCGCCGCGGCCGAGTCGCGGCTCGCCGAGATCGCGACAGGAGGCGGGATCGAGCAGGACGACGAGGACGTCCACTCCGCGATCGAGCGGCTGCTCGGCGAGGTCGGGCGGAAGATCCACGCGGGGCGGTCGCGGAACGACCAGGTCGCCGCCGCGTTCCGGCTCTACGTCGCCGCTGCGGCCGGGGAGGCGTCGGAGTTGATCGGCGAGCTCGCAGCCGCCGTCCTCGACCGGGCAGAGGCCGATGCGGAGACGCCGATGCCCGGCTACACGCACCTGCAGCGCGCCCAGCCGGTCACGGTCGGCCACCACCTGCTCGCGTGGGTGGAGATGCTCGAGCGCGACCTGACCCGGTTCGCCGCCGCCGCCGAGGCGGCCCGCCCGAGCCCGCTCGGCGCGGGGGCGCTCGCGGGCTCGACGCTGCCGCTGCCGCCGCCTCCCGACCAGCTCCGCAACTCATTGGACGCCGTGGCCGATCGCGACTTCGCGCTCGACTATCTCTACGCGGTGGCCGTCTGCTTCACCCATCTCTCGCGGATCGGCGAGGAGCTCGTGCTCTGGACGACGACCGAGTTCGGCTTCGCGCGGCTCGCCGAGGAGACCGCGACCGGCTCCTCGATGATGCCGCAGAAGCTGAACCCCGACGTCGCAGAGCTGGCGCGCGGCAAGGCCGGCACCGCGATCGGGAGGCTGACCGGCCTGCTGGCGACCGTGAAGGGCCTCCCGCTCGCCTACAACCGCGACCTGCAGGAGGACAAGGCGCCGGTCTTCGCGGCAAGGGCCGATCTCGCCGGCGCGCTTGCAGCGCTGGCGGCGCTCGTCCGCGGGATCGAGCTCGATCGCAGGCGGCTTGCCGCGGCCGCCGGGGATCCGCTGCTGCTTGCCACGGACGCGGCCGAGGCGCTCGTGGTCGAGGGCGTTGCATTCCGCGACGCCTACGAGCAGGTTGCCTCCTCGGTGCGGGACGGCAGCTTCGAGCCGCCGGCCGCGGCGCCGCGCTCGGCGCCCGGGCCGGGAGGCGTCCGCGACGCGATCGCGGCGGCCCGGAGGCGTATCGACTCGATCTGACCGCGACCGGTGTGACGCCCCGCGGCCCCGGCGGCGTACACACGGCATGAAAACTCGAATCCTCCCCATCGCAGGGCTCCTCGTTGTCGCCGCCCTCCTCGCGGCCGTGTCCGTCCCGGGCTCGGCCTCGAGCGCCGCAGCCGAGACCGGGGGCCTCACCGTCCAGGGCACCGCGTCCGTGGCCGCCGTGCCCGACCGCGCCGAGCTGTCGTTCGGCGTCGAGAGCCAGGGCCAGACGGCGAAGGCCGCGCTGGCTGCCAACGCGGCCGAGATGCGCCGCGTGATCGCGGCCGTCAAGGCGGCCGGGGGCACCGACGTGAAGACGCAGTCGGTCTCGCTCTCGCCGCGCTACAACGAGCGGAACGAGGTGCAGGCGTTCGTCGCCACCAACACCGTCTCGGCCGCGGTCAAGGAGATCTCCAGGGCCGGCGCCCTGATCGACGCGGCTGTGAACGCCGGCGCGAACCAGGTCTACGGCCCCTCGCTCTCGCGCAGCGACCAGGGCGAGCTCTACCGCAATGCGCTCAAGGCGGCCGTCGCCGACGCCCGCGCGAGCGCCCAGGCGCTCGCATCGGCGTCGAACCTCTCGCTCGGCCGGATCACGGCGATCGTCGAGGGCGGTGGCTCCGCGCCCCAGCCCTACGCCGTCGCCGACAAGGCGATGGAGGGCGGCTCGACGCCGATCGAGCCCGGCACCCAGCAGGTCGCCGCGGTCGTCTCGGTCACGTTCGCCGTGTCGTAGATTCAAAGCCGGATGCCCCGGCTCCGACCTGCAGCTCTCGCGGTGGCCGTCCTCGTGGCGGCCGCCGCACTCTGGGTGCGCTCCGACGACGCTCCGGCCTCGCTCGACGATGCCGCAGCAGCTGTCGTCGAGAGCGGCGTACCGGGCGTGATCGTCCGCGTGCGCGACGGAGACGACGTGCACGAGTTGGCGAAAGGGGAGGCGTCGGTCGACGACCGGTTCCGGATCGCGAGCGTGACGAAGACATTCGTCGCCGCGCTGACCCTGGACCTCGCGCGCCTCGGCATTCTCTCGCTGGACGACACCGTGGCCCGCTTCGAGCCGGGTGTCGTGAGCGACGCGGAGGAGATCACGATCCGCGAGCTGCTCTCGCATCGCGCCGGCCTCTTCGACTACACGTCCGATCCGGCTCTGCTTCGCGGCGACCTCGACCCGCGCGCGCTGATCGGCATCGCCGACGGCAAGCCGCGCAACGACGGCTACGCGTACTCGAGCACGAACTACCTCGTCCTCGGCGTCGTCCTCCAGCGCGCCGGGCTCGCCCCTCTCGACGCGATGCTTGCCCGCCAGATCCTCGAGCCGTGGGGTCTCGCCGACACGACGTTCGAGCCCGGAACGGTTCGCGGGCCACACCTCCACGGGCACGAGCGGCCGCTGCGTGACGGGATCGCGACCGGGAGCCTGACCGACACCAGCGACCGCACGGCGAGGTCGGCCTCGGCGGCCGGCGCGATGGTCTCGACGGCCGCCGACCTCGACCGCTTCTTCACGCGCCTGCTCGGAGGCGAGCTCGGACGCAGGATGCGACCGCGCGGCGACGAGCGCTACGGGCTCGGGCTCGCGCGGTTCGAGACGCCCTGCGGCCCGGTCGTCGGCCACACCGGCAACCTGCTCGGCACGCTCACCGTCGTGTGGGCGCGCGGATCGCGGCTGCTGGTCGTCGCCGCGAACCTGTTCCCGCTGACGCCCGAGCAGGAGACGAGGCTGCAGCGCCTGCTCGGCCGGGCGTTCTGCCCGTAACGCGTTTGCGAGCGTCCGGGCGGTGCTCTACCCTGGAGGGACGATGCCCTCCCGCACGAAGAACCGGCTCTTTCTCCGCTTCTTCGTAGCGCGCGTCCTTACGCGCTAGCCGGCGCTCCGTTCTCCGCCACGCCGGCTAGGTCGATCCTCCAGGCGGTTTCTCCTCTCCCCGTACCTTCGATCCCGTCCAGGGGGCGTCCGTGCACTACCTCGGCGACCAGCGCAGCGAGCGCGACGCGTGTGGCATCGGCTTCGTGGCCGACGCGCAGGGCCGCGCCTCACGACAGATCCTCGACGCCGCCCTCGAGGGGCTCGCGAACGTACGTCACCGGGGCGCGGTCGCGGCGGACCGGCGCACGGGAGACGGCGCCGGCGTGCTGCTGCCGATCCCGGCCGCGCTCGTACCGGGCCCGTGGTGCGGGCTGGCGCAGGTGTTCCTCCGCGACGAGGGCGCCCGCGGCCGGATCGAGGAGGCCTGCGAGCAGGAGGGCATCGAGCTCGCCGGGTGGCGCGCTGTCCCGGTCGATCCCGACGCGCTCGGGGAGACCGCTCGCGCGAGCCTGCCGTCGATCGAGCAGCTGGTGCTGCTGCGGCCGTACGGCCTCTCGGCGGACGAGGCGGAGTTGCGCGCCTACCGCGCTCGCCGCCGTGCCGGCCGTGTGCCGGGCGCGTACGTCGCCTCGCTCTCGTTCCGGACGGTCACCTACAAGGCGCTCTGCGCGGCGGATCAGCTCGGCGCGTTCTACCCGGATCTTCGCGAGGGGTCGCTCGAGGTCCCGTTCGCGATCTTCCACCAGCGCTTCTCGACCAACACGAGCCCGTCGTGGGAGCGTGCCCAGCCGTTCCGCCTGCTCTGCCACAACGGCGAGATCAACACGATCGACGGCAACGTGCGCGCGATGCGCGGCCGTGAGGCGGAGCCCGGCGTGAGCGGGGCACTCGACGAGTCCGGCTCCGACTCCTCTCTGCTCGACGACGCGCTCGAAATGCTCGTCCGTGGAGGCCGCGACGTCCGCCACGCCGCTTCGATGCTGGTTCCGCGCGCGTGGCAGGAGGACTCGGAGCTCGACCCGGACGTGGCGGCCTTCCACCGCTACCACGCCGGACTGCTGGAGCCGTGGGACGGGCCGGCCGCGATCGTCTTCACGGACGGCCGGGTGGTCGGCGCGGCCCTCGACCGGAACGGGCTGCGGCCGCTCCGCGTCGCCACCGCCGGCACGCTCGTCACCTGCGCGTCGGAGGCCGGCGCCGTGCCGCTCGCCCCGTCGGCCCGCGTCCGCCGCGGGCGTCTCGGTCCCGGCGAGCTGCTCGCCGTCGACCCCGGCCTGGGCTTCGAGGAGGACGGGGCGATCGCGCGCCGGCTGGCCCGCAAGCGGCCCTACCGGCGCTGGCTCGAGGACGGGCGGCGCGTGGTCGCCCCGGGCGATCCGGTCGACCCGCCCGAGGAGGATCTGACCCGCCGGCAGCTCGCCGCCGGCTACACGCGCGAGGACATCACCCTGCTGCTCCGCCCGAGCGCCGCCGACGGTCGCGAGCCGACGTCGTCGATGGGCGACGACACCGCGCTGCCACCGCTCGCGGGACGGGCGCGGCCCGTGTTTTCCTACCTGCGCCAGCGGTTCGCGCAGGTGACCAATCCGCCGATCGACCACCTGCGCGAGCGGTCGCTGATGTCGCTGCAGACGCTGATCGGCCGCCGCCCGCCGCTGCTCGGCCAGGGACCCGCGGCGGCGCATCTGATCGAGCTCGAGAGCTTCTTCCTCTATCCGTCCGGCGTCGCCGGGCTGAACGGGATCCGGCTCTCGACCGGGCTCGAGGCCGGCGAGAGCCTGCAGCGCGCGTGCGAGCGGGTCGCCGCGGAGGCCTCGGTGCTCGTCGAGCGCGGAGCCGACGTCCTCGTGCTCACCGACGAGGGTGTCACGACCGCGGTCCCGAGCCTGCTCGCGCTCGGCGCCGTCCAGCAGACGCTCGTCGCGACAGGACGGCGCTCGCTCGTGTCGCTCGCGGTCGTCAGCGACGAGCCGCGTGACAGCCACCACCTGGCCTGCCTGCTCGGCTACGGAGCGGACGCCGTCTGCCCGCGGCTTGCGCTCGAGACCGTCGCCGCGCTTGCGAGCGCGGACCGCCTCGGCGGCGACCACCCCTCCCCCCATGAGGCGCAGCGCCGCTTTCGCGCCGCGCTGGAGGACGGCGTGCTCAAGGTGATGGCGAAGATGGGCATCGCCGACGTGGCGTCCTACCGGGGTGCGCAGCTGTTCGAGGCGCTCGGGCTGGCGCCGGAGGTGGTCGATCTCTGTCTCACCGGCACGCCGTCCCCGCTCGGCGGGATCGGCTTCGCGGAGCTCGAGAGCGAGCTCCGGGATCGCAGCGCGGCATCCGGGAAGCTCGAGAGCCCCGGCTACGTCAAGTACCGGCCCGGCGGCGAGCCGC
Source organism: Actinomycetes bacterium (assembly GCA_031425855.1). Classification (GTDB taxonomy): domain Bacteria; phylum Actinomycetota; class Thermoleophilia; order Gaiellales; family Gaiellaceae; genus Gaiellasilicea. Next base: position 17,218 of record JANPKC010000218.1, read on the forward strand.
ATGCGACGACGCCCGAGGTGGCCGAGGCACTGCAGGCCGTGTCGGCCGCGCATGCCCTGCGCCGCGCGGTGAACGGCCGCGGCGGCGGCGAGGAGTACCGGCGCTTCGCAGCGCTCGTCGACGGCCGCGCGCCGCTCGAGCCGCGCGACCTGCTCGAGCTCGTCCCCGCCGGCGACCCGGTGCCGCTCGACGAGGTGGAGCCGGTCGAGACGATCCTCCGCCGTTTCTCGAGCGGCGGCATGTCGCACGGGTCGCTCTCCGCGGAGGCGCACGAGACGGTCGCGATCGCGTTCAACCGGCTCGGCGGACGCTCGAACTGCGGCGAGGGCGGCGAGGACCCGGCGCGCTTCGGTGACGAGCGCAACTCCCGGATCAAGCAGGTCGCGTCGG
>JANPKC010000219.1:0-6946 GCA_031425855.1 Actinomycetes bacterium
GCGATGGCGAGCGGGACCCACCCGGCCGCGATCGAGTTTCTCGACGGCGCCTCCTTCGCCATCTCGGGCCGTGCCTTCCCGCTCGCGCTCCGGCACGCCGACCGGCCCGCGTTCGTCGTGATCGCGGAGGCGGACGGCGGCGAGGAGGAGGCCACCGCTGGGCAGATGCTGCTGCGGGAGGCGCTCTCGGAGGGCGCGCAGGAGGTGCTGGCGCCGTCGCGCCCGGACGAGGTCGAGGCGCTCTGGCGGTGGCGGGACGGAATGGGGATCGCCGCCGACGCCTACCGGGGCGGCAAGGTCAGCGAGGACGTCTGCGTTCCCGTCGACCGCCTCGCCGAGGTGATCGCGGCGACCCACAAGGCGGCGACGGACGGAGAGCTCGAAGCCTGCTGCTGGGGCCACGCCGGCGACGGCAACGTCCACTCGTCGTTCCTCTTCGACGCCGGCGACGCCGCTGCGGGCCTTCGGGCGGCTGCCGCGGCGGAGCGCGTCTTCGACGCCGCGCTCGCACTCGGCGGCAGCATCAGCGGGGAACACGGCGTCGGCCTCGTCAAGTCGCCGCAGCTTGCGAAGCAGCTCTCGCCGGCCGCCGCCGGGGTCCACCGCGCCGTGAAAGAGCTGTTCGACCCGAAGAACCTGCTCAACCGCGATAAAAAGGTCGCATGAACGTCGCCGGCCGTACCGCCCTCGTCACCGGAGCAGGCTCCGGGATCGGCGCGGCCGTCGCCCGGCGGCTCGCCGCGAACGGTGCCCGCGTGATCCTGGCCGACCTCTCGCTCGCAGCGGTCGAGGAGCTCGCGGACGAGCTCGGCCCGGATGCCCGCGCGCTGCAGCTCGACGTGCGCGACGAGGAGCAGGTCGCCCCCGCGATGGCAGACCTCGACGTGCTCGTGAACGTCGCCGGGATCGGCTCGACCACGAACGCGCCCGAGACGCCGCTCGAGGTGTGGGAGAACGTCTTCGCCGTCAATGCGCGCGGGACGTTCCTCTGCTGCAAGCACGCCGTCCCGGGAATGGCGGCGCGCGGGGGCGGGTCGATCGTCAACGTCGCGTCGGTGGCGGCGCTCGTCGGCCTGCGCAACCGGGCCGCCTACTGCGCGTCGAAGGGCGCCGTCGTCGCGCTCACCCGCGCGCTCGCCGTCGACCACGTCGACGAGGGCATCCGCGTCAACGCCGTCTGCCCCGGCACCGTCGACTCGCCCTGGGTGCGGCGCCTCGTCGAGGACGCGGGCGAGTCGCTCGACGCCCTGCGCGCCCGGCAACCGCTCGGGCGGCTCGGGACGACGGACGAGGTCGCCGAGGCGATCGAGTACCTCGTCTCCGCCGAGTTCGCGACGGGGACGATCCTCGTGCTCGACGGCGGACTGACGTCCGCCTGATGCAGGCGCTCGTCGTCCGGCCCGGCGAGGCGCACAGCACGCGCGTCGCCGACGTCCCCGCACCGGCCGTCCGCGAGGGCGAGGTCGTGTTGCGGACCCTCGAGGTCGGCGTCTGCGGGACGGACCGGGAGATCTCCGAGGGCCTCTTCGGGATCGCGCCGGAGGGCGACGACGAGCTCGTCCTCGGCCACGAGTTCCTCGGCGTCGTCGAACGGGACGGCCACGGCTTCACGCGGGGAGACCTGGTGACGGCGATCGTGCGCCGCTCCTGCGAGCACTGCCTCGCGTGCGGCGAGGGCGCGCCCGACTCCTGCCTGACGGGCGACTACAGCGAGCGCGGGATCACGCGTCTGCACGGGTTCGCACGGGAGCTCGTCGCCGAGGACCCGGCGCAGCTGGTCGGGATCCCGCCCTCGCTCGGCCGGCTCGGCGTGCTCGTCGAGCCCGCCTCGATCTGCGAGCGGGCGATCCGCCACGCGCGCGCGATCGGCGGACGCCATCCGTGGGAGCTCGAACGGGCGCTCGTGATCGGCGCGGGCGCGATCGGCATGCTCTCGACCTACCTGCTCCGCCTCGCAGGCCTCGACGTCTGGACGGCCGCGCTCGACCCGGCCGGCGGCCCGCGCGCAGAGCTCGTCGCGGCGTCCGGCGCGCGTTACGTCTCGACGGCTGCGGAGCCGCTCGCGTCGCTCCGGGAGGGGACGGGCGGCTTCGATCTCGTCGTCGAGGCGACCGGGAACGCCCAGGTGATGGCGGACAGCATCGGGATGCTGCGCCGCAGCGGCGTCGCGTGCCTGCTCGGGCTCGACCCGCGCCGTCGGACCGTGGAGCTGGACGGTCGCGTGATCGGCGTCGACACGATCCTCGAGAACCGCACCGTCTTCGGCAGCGTCAACGCGAACCGGGTCGACTGGCTCGCCGCCGTCGAGTCGCTCGACCGCGCGCGCGAGCGCTGGCCGGACGTGCTGCCCGAGTTCGTCGGCCTGCGCGTCCCGCTCGACCGCTTCGCCGAGGCGTTCGGCCACGCGGGCGTCAAGGCGACGCTCGTGCTCGACGGCTGACGCAGGCCGCGCTCCGAGAATGGAACGGGACGCCGTCGCCGGCGTCCCGCTGTTCCCGCATGCGCTGGAGAGGACTTGAACCTCCACGGCCCTAAGGCCACAAGGCCCTCAACCTTGCGCGTCTACCAATTCCGCCACCAGCGCGGGGACGTGCAGTGTAGCTAGGCGAGAAGCCTGTACAGGAAGACGCTGTTGAGGAAGAACACCGTCGCGACGACGACCGTCAGCCGCGTCAGGTTGCGCTCGACGATGTGCGTGCCGCCCTGCGAGGCGGGCGTGAAGCCCATGCCGCCGAGGCCGGCGTCGCGGCCGGAATGCATCAGGATCAGCGCGAGCAGCGCGACGGAGACGAGCACCTGGAAGACGGCAGCGACGGGAACCACGCGCGGAAGGGTAGCTAACGCGCCACGGCGAGGATCGCGTCGACCAGGCTCGCCGCGATCGCGTCCTTCGTGATGTAGCCCTTCGCCCCGGCGCGCCGGGCGCGGTCGACGTCCTCGGGGGCGTTCGAGCCGGTCAGCATCAGCACGGCGGGTGGGTCGTCGAACTGCTCGAGCAGCGCCGCGGCCTCGAACCCGTCCATCACGGGCATGCTGATGTCGAGGGCGACCACGTCAGGGTGCAGCGTGCGCGCGAGCGCAACGGCCTCCTCCCCGTCCGAAGCACGCCCGACGACCTCGATGCGGCCCTCCGTCGAGAGCACGGCCTCGAGGGCCTCGGCGAAGAGACGGTGGTCGTCGGCGATCAGGACGCGGACAGGCGTCGTCATGCGGCTGCTTTCGGCATCACTTCTTCAACGGGACCTTGCCTCGTTAGGCTACGGCCGTGAGCCCTCCCGGAGACGAAGCGCGTGCGCGAATCCAGCGGCTGCTCGTCACGGGAGACAACCGGCTGAAGCAGGGCGTCGCGCCCGAGAAGGCGCGCGAGAGCTACGAGCAGGCGCTCGAGGCCGCGCGCGAGGCCGGGATCGAGGACAAGGTGCGCCCGCTCGTCGAGATCAGGCTCGCCGACCTTGAACGGCTCGCTCGAGAATCGCCTCCACCCGGGCCGCCTGCAGCCTGACGTCGTGCAGCTCGGCCGCCTCGCGGGCGGCGGGATTCGGCACCGGCAGCGCGGCGGCCTCGCGGAGCGCGGCGACGAGCGCATGCACGTCCTCGGGGTCGACCAGCACGCCCGCGCCGGGCGGAACGAACTCGGGTGGGCCGCCGATCCTGGTCGCGACGACGTTGCGGCCCGAGGCGAGCGCCTCGAGCGTCGCCTGGCCGAACGGCTCGACGAGGCTGGGCTGGCAGACGACGTCGGCGGCCGCGAGGTGGGCGGGAATCGCATCGTGCTCGACCCAGCCGGTGACGGAGACGCCGGCCCGCCCCTCGAGCTGGGGTCTGAGCGGTCCGTCGCCGACGAACGCCAACGTTCCCTCGCCGAGCTGTGCGAAGGCGTCGGCGAGCCGGACGACGTTCTTGCGCGCGATCAGCGAGCCGACGCAGACGAAGGCGGGGCCTGGGCCGTCGCCGCGCGGGAGGAGCCGGAAGCGAGCGAGGTCGACGCCGCAGTCGACGATTTCGGTCTTCGCAGCGGCGCCCGGGATCGACTCGACGAGGCGGTCGCGCAGCCACTCGGAGACGGCGATCACGCCCGCGGCACCCTTCACGACCCTGCGGGCGGGCGGACGGACGAAGGGGTACTGCGTCAGGTTCGCGACGTCCTGCCCGTGCGCCGTCACCACGAGCGGCGCTCCCGCGGCGTGAGCCGCGAGCAGCCCGGAGAGCCCGGTCGGGAAGAGGAAGTGCGCGTAGACGACGTCGGGCCGGAAGCGGCGCGCCGCCCGCATCGCCCGTGCCGCCAGCCGGGCGTGGCGCAGCTTGCCGCCGCCGCGGCGGTCCAGCACGACCCGCTCGATCGCGTGCCCCCGCGCCGCGAGTTCCCGCTCGAGCCCCTGCACGAAGACACCGAAGCCCGGATCGGCCGCCGAGGGGTACATCTGGGAGACGAGCAGGATCCGCATCCGCTCAATCATCTAGGTTCGTCGTCGTGACCGATCCTGCCGTCCGCGTCGCCGGCCTGAACAAGACCTTCCTCGTCCCCGAGCGGGAGGCCGGGCTGCGCGCGGCGGTCAAGAGCCTCGTCCGCCGGAAGCACCGCGAGGTGCGGGCGGTGGACGGGATCTCCTTCGAGATCGAGCCGGGTGAGATCGTCGGCTTCCTCGGCCCGAACGGCGCCGGCAAGACGACGACGCTGAAGATGCTCTCCGGCCTCCTCTATCCGACCTCGGGCGAGGCGCGCGTGCTCGGCCACGTGCCCTCGAAGCGCGAGCGCGACTTCCTGCGCCGGATCACGCTCGTGATGGGGAACCGGAACCAGCTGCAGTGGGACCTGCCCGCGCTCGACTCGTTCGAGCTCAACCGGGCCGTCTACCGGATTCCCCGCGGCACGGACTTCACGCAGCGGCGCGACGAGCTGATCGACCTGCTCGACGTCGGCGACCTCGTCCGCAAGCCTGTCCGCAATCTCTCGCTCGGCGAGCGGATGAAGGTGGAGATCGTCGGCTCGCTGCTCCACCTGCCGCAGGTGCTCTTCCTCGACGAGCCGACGATCGGCCTCGACGTGACGATGCAGAAGCGGATCCGCGGCTTCATCGCCGAGTACAACCGCCGCTACGAGGCGACCGTCCTGCTGACGAGCCACTACATGGCCGACGTCGAGGCGCTCTGCAAGCGCGTCGTCGTCATCCACCACGGCTCGATCCTCTTCGACGGCGCGCTCGCGCGGCTCGGCGACGACCTGGCGGCGTGGAAGACGATCGACGTCGAGCTCGAGGACGGCGAGGCCGCCGATCTGTCGGCCTACGGCGACATCGTCGACAGCGAGGCCGGGCGCGTGAAGCTGCGCGTGCCGCGGGCGGAGGTGGCCCGCGTCACGGCGCGGATGCTCGCCGAGCGGAACGTGGCCGACCTGACCGTCGAGGATCCGCCGATCGAGGACGTGATCGAGCTCGTCTTCGCGCAGGAGCGCTGATGAACGGCGAGGCCGGAGCCGCCCGCTCGCTGCTCGACTTCTACTTGGTGCGGGGGCGGACGATGATCCAGAGCCAGTTCCAGTACCGCGCGGCGACCTACTTCTGGATGATCGGCATGCTCGCCGAGCCGATCGTCTACCTCGTCGTCTGGACGACGATCGCGGAGCAGCAGGGCGGCTCGATCAACGGGATCACGGTCGGCGAGTTCGCGGCGTACTACATCGTCTGGACGCTCGTCCGGAACATGAACATCGTCTTCACCCCGTTCGGATGGGAGGAGCGGCTTCGTGAAGGCGAGCTCTCGGCCGCGCTCCTGCGGCCGCTGCATCCGCTGCACGACGACCTCGCCGCCTTCGCCGGCTGGAAGCCGGTCGTGATCCTGATGTGGCTGCCCGTCGCGGCGGCGCTGTGGGTGGCGTTCGATCCAACGCTCGACCCGACCGTGCTCGAGATGGTCGTCTTCTTCTTCGCGATCTGGGGCGCGTACCTGATCCGGACGATGTTCATGTCGATCCTGGGGATGATCACGTTCTGGACGACGCGGGTCAGCGCGATCTTCGAGATCTTCATCGCGGCCGAGCTGCTGCTCTCGGGGAGGCTCGTGCCGATGCCGCTGATGCCCGACTGGGTCCAGGACATCGCCGCTTTCCTCCCGTTCCAGTGGTCGTTCTATTTCCCGATCGAGTCGCTCGTGGGCAACCTCTCGACGCGCGAGCTGCTCGGCGGGCTCGCGATGCAGGCCTTCTGGTTCGCCGTCATGACGGGGATCACGCTCTTCGTCTGGCGCTTTGCGATCCGGCGCTACTCGGCGGTGGGGAACTGAGAGCCTTTCGCCTCGCCTGGCTCTACTTCAAGCTCGGGTCGCTGAACGAGCTGCAGTACCGCGCGAACTTCTTCATCCAGCTGCTCCAGTCGACGGTCGCGGTGGGGACGGCGATCGTCGTGCTGAAGCTCGTCTACTCGAAGACGGACGAGCTGAACGGCTGGACCGAGCCCGAGCTGCTCGTCGTGATGGGGATCCAGATCCTGCTCGGCGGCGTGATCAAGATGAGCATCCAGCCGAACATGGAGCGCCTGATGAACGAGGTGCGGGACGGGAAGCTCGACTTCGCGCTAACGAAGCCGGAGGACTCGCAGGTGTTCGTCAGCGTCCGCGAGGTGCGGATCTGGCGGGCGGTGGACGTCTTCGCCGGCGCGCTCGTGCTCGCCTACGGCGTCAACGGGCTCGAGCGGAGCGTCGATCTCCGCGACGCGGCGCTGTTCGCCGCGATGCTCGTGGTGGGCACGCTGACGATCTACTGCTTCTGGCTCGTCATGACGACGCTCGCGTTCTGGATCGTCAACACGTGGAGCATCCTCGAGCTCTTCGAGGGCGTCTACCAGACCGGCCGCTTCCCGGTCTCGATCTACCCCGGCTGGCTGCGGATCGGCGTCACCTTCCTGATCCCGATCGCGTTCGCGATCACGGTGCCCGCGGAGGCCGTGACGTC